>NZ_QYRR01000007.1:0-189918 GCF_003591215.1 Actinomyces sp. 2119 | reverse complement strand
GACTGCCCGGCCAGCGACCTGGCCGTCCCCAGCTCTTCCAGGTTGACCTGTAGCACCACCCGGAACCACTCCTCTTGCTTGCCCCTGCCTACCCCGGCAACCCGGACCCACCGGACAGGGCACAGGCACAGGACGGGGATCACGTCACGAACGCCCTCACCCTAACCGTACCGTGACCTGTTTGTCACCCCTTGGCCAGGAGGTCTCTCAAAGGTGTTCCGGCACCCTGGTCGCCGCAGCCCGGCGCGTATTTCCCGCAGCTCTCTCACGCGTGGTGCCGCGCCTTATCCCGTTCCAGGTAGGGGGAGCCCTCCGGGGCGGCACCCTCACACGTACTGCCGCGCCACCCCCACGGCCTCGGCCCCGTAGCTCCCGCCAAAGAGGAAGGCGTGGATCATGAGCAGGTGCAGGGAGTGCAGGCCCACCCGCTCGCGCCACCCGGCCGCCAGCGGTGACACCTCGTGGTAGGCGGCGTAGATCCGCTCCAGGTGCCTCTGCCCGAACACCCCCAGTGCCGCCAGGTCCGTCTCCGCGTGCGCCCCCTGGGCCATCGGGTCAATGAGGACGCCGACGACGTCGGGCACCTCCCCGTCGGTGTCCCGCCGGGTGCTGGCCCGGCCGGTTCCCGCCCCCAGCGGCCCCACCCCGGCCTCTGGCGGCGCCCAGCCCAGGGTGTGGGACACCGGCACCCACAGCACGTTGCCGCACCACAGGTCCCCGTGGGTGCGCGCCACCGCCACCTCCTGGCTGCGCTGCTGCGCGCCAGCACGGACCAGGCCGGGCTGGTCGGCGTCGAAGTCGCCGTCCACCAGCCTGGCGCACAGCCTCTCGATGACGCGGGCGCCCTGGGTGCTGATTGACCCGTTGTCCCTGGAGGCCCCCAGGTAGGCGAGCACACGGTCCTCAGCGTAGAACTCCCCCCAGCGGCGCTGCGCACCGGGGTCCTCGAACCGTCGCAGCCGGATGTCGCTGCGCCCCATCTGAGCCACCCCGTCCCAGTCAGGTGGGGCCGCGCCGAAGGCGGGCGCTCCCGCCGCGTGCGTGACGGCCAGCGCCCGGCCAAAGGCCTCGGCCGCACTCGCCGTGACCCTGGTCGTGGCCAGGCGGGGCTCCTCCAGCCAGCCGGGGCCGGTGGTGGCCGGGACCACGTGGGCGCCGCCGTCGGCCATGGCCTGGGCCAGCCACCACAGCCCCTGCGCCTCCAGGAGTGTGGAGACGGGGCCGTCGTCGTGCTTGCGGAACGTGCTGGGGGAGGGCGCTGTCATAGGGCCAGCCTGCCAGGTACGGTGCGGCGCCGCGCGCTCCCGGCCTACCGTGCCACCATCCCGCCCGGCCCCGATACCCTGTGACCATGCCCGATGCTGACACTCCCACCTGGTCCTTCCTTGGCCCGGCGGGCACCTTCACCGAGATGGCCCTGCGCCAGGTGGCCCCCTCGGACGTGGTGCTCGACGCCTGCCAGGACGTGCCCACCGCCCTGGATCACGTCCGCTCCCGTGTGACTGAGGCCGCCGTCGTGCCTATCGAGAACTCGGTGGAGGGCGGGGTCAACGCCACCCTCGACAACCTCGTGGCCTCCACGCCCCTGGTCATCGCCGCCGAGGTGGCGGTGCCCGTCACCTTTGTCCTGGCGGGGCGGCCGGGCACGACCCTGGAGCAGGTGGCCGCCGTGGCCACCCACCCCCACGCCTGGGCCCAGTGCCGGGGATGGGTGCGCCGCAACCTGCCGGAGGTCGCCTACGTGGCGGCTACCTCCACCTCGGCGCCGGCCCGTGCCCTGGCCGACCCGGACCAGGACCCCGGCTTTCAAGCGGTCCTGTGCAACCCGCTGGCCGCCCAGGACTACGGCTTGGAGGTCATCGCCGCAGGTGTGGCAGACAACCCCGACGCTGTCACCCGGTTCGTCAAGGTCACCCGCCCCGGGCGCGTGGGCCAGGTCACCGGGGCGGACAAGACCACCCTCATGGTCCAGCTCCCCCACGACCGCTCCGGCGCCCTGCTGGACATGCTGGAACAGTTCAGTGCCCGGGGCGTCAACCTCTCGCGCATCGAGTCCCGGCCCGTGGGGGACTCCCTGGGCCGCTACCGCTTCTCTATCGACGTCGAGGGGCACGTCCGCGAGGAGCGGGTCCAGGCCGCCCTCATCGGCCTGCACCGCACCTGTCCTGTGGTGCGTTTCCTGGGCTCCTACCCCCGCCTGGACGCCCGGCCGGTCGTGGTGCCCGCAGGCACCAGCGACAAGGACTTCATGGTGGCCCGCTCCTGGGTGGCTGACGTCCTGGAGGGCAGGGCGCTGTGACACACCGGTCCTGGCTGCCGGGCTAGGGCAGCGCCGGGACCTTGGCCGCCGGGTGTGCGGGGTCGTCCAGGTTGGTGGCAAGGCGGTGGCGGGAACCTAGGTGCGCGGTCAGGTGACGTGGCGCTAGGCGAGCCAGTCCCTCACCCAGCGAAGCGCCTCCTCCACGATGTTGCGCTCGACGATACCTATGCGTTCGACAAGCCTCTTGCGGGAGATCGTGCGCACCTGCTCAGTCATGGCGAAGGAGTCCTGCGGCAGTCTCCCACCACGAGGAATCCGCACGTGGTTCGGCCACCCTCGGTCGATGGAGGTCACCGGGACGGTCACGACAAGCGTTGTCACAGCCTCGTGGTAGTGGGCACCGGAGATGACGAGCACGGGGCGCCGCCCAGTCTGCTCACGTCCGACCGACGAGTCCGGGGCCGCCCACCACAGCTCACCGGTGCGGGGTTGGGGCATCAGCTCCACGCGTCTGACTCCCAGTCCGCGAGCTCGGCGAGGTAGGCCTCGTCCGGCGGGTTGGCCTCCATGGCTGCCTTGAGGTCGGCAAAACGCAGCTCGCGCTCCGCAGCCTCAGTCATCGTACGGATGGCGACGTCCATGGTCACGCCCTGGCGCTTAGCGAGCGCGAGGACTGCGTCGCGGGTACTGGTCTCGACCTTGATCGTCGTCGCCCTAGTCATACTTCTAGTATGCCCGACAGGGATACTTTCCGCCATGGCTGTTGCAGCAGACCTCCTCTCCCCGGTTAACGAGCACGTGAGAGCGGCCGAGACGCGACATGACTACAGCCTGTGCCGAGCGTCCACCTGTGACACGTCCAGGGGGCGCCAGCACGCCGCCGGGCAGGAGCGCACAGAGGTCGAGAGACACGTCTGGGGGTGCCGACATCCTAGGGGCGTCGGATGAACAGCGCGCCATGGGTCAGCCTCACCCGCACGCCCCGGGTCGGCGGCAGGAGGTCCCCGTCAACCTCTACCAGCATCGGGGTGCTCACGCGCACGGCGACGTCCCTGCCCTGGCGCCGCACGACGCGCCCGGTGGCGCGCGTGGGGTTGGCGTAGGTGGCCGCGCGCGGTGGGAGGACCTGCCGGGCCAGCGAGCTCCAGCCCAGCACACCGCCGACCGTGTCGATGGCGGCCACGTCCAGCAGGCCGTCGTCGGGGCGGGTGTCGCGCAGCAGCGTGATCCCTGCTGGCAGCATGCCGCCGTTGGCGATGAGCAGGGTGCGGGCGGTGAACCTCTCCACCGACCCCCCGGCGCCGGGGCTGCCGAGGCTGAGGACCAGGTCCATGCGGGGGAAGCGCAGGTTCTCCACCGCGGCCAGGGCGTAGGCCCCCCATCCGATCCGGGCCTTGAGGCCGGGGCGAGTGGAGGCGACCAGCCCGGCGTCGAAGCCGATCCCCGACACCACCATGCAGGCGTGCTCCCGTCCCAGGGAGGGGCGTGCCCATCCCCCGGGGGGCTGGGCAGGGACAACGGGGGCGGCAGCTGCGTCGGTGCCGGGGGCTGCACCGCTGGCGCGGCGGCTACCACTGCGGCTGAAGGTGCTGGCCTGGTCCGGCGGCACGCCGTCATCCACCTCGGCCTGTGCAGGCTGCGTCTCACGCCGGGCGGTCAGCGCGCTCAGGGCGCCGCCCGAGCCCGCTGGGGCGGGCGAGTGGGTGCTGCTGCGCATACCGGGCAGGACCGGGCCGGTGAGAGCCGGGTGGCTACCCGGCTCATCGGCCGGGTCGGTGCGTACCCAGGCGAGGTCGGTGGGCCGTGACGTGCCGTGTGCAACCAGGCGGGCCGCCGCCGACAGGTCGCCGACCGGCAGGCGCAGGTTGCGGGCCGCGAGGTTGGCGGTGCCTGTGGGCAGGATCCCCATCTCGACGCCGGTGCCCGCCAGCCCGGCTGCCACTGAACGCACGGTCCCGTCCCCCCCGGCGGCAACCACGAGGGCGGCCCCCGACGCGACGGCCAGCCGCGCCTGGGTGGCCCCGGTCTCCGAGGTGGTCGTCTCCAGCCAGACCGGTCTGCGGTACCCCGCCTCGCACAAGGTGGTGTCCAGGAGGTCCCGGACCGCATCGGTGACCTTCTGCTTGGAGGGGTTGGCCACCACGCAGGCGAGGGGGGCTGCGTGGGCTCCTGCGTCCATGGGGGCAGGCTACACAGGAGTCCTGGGCTAGGGTGCGCCTCATGGCTGACACACCTGGTGCCCGGGCTCGTCGCGCCCTTGTCATCGTTGACGTCCAGCCCACCTTCTGCGAGGGCGGCGCCTTGGCCGTGCCCGGGGGCGAGGCTGTGGCCTACCGCATCGCCGCCTACGTCGCTGCTGCAGGGGACGACTACGGCCTGGTGGTCACCACCCAGGACTGGCACATCGACCCCGGCGACCACTTCTCTGCCGACCCGGACTATGTCGACACCTGGCCCCCGCACGGGGTGGCCGGGACCCCGCAGGCCCGCCTGCACCCGGCGCTGTCGGGGCTGCGGGCCGACGCAGCGCTGCGCAAAGGGCACTACTCGGCTGCCTACTCCGGTTTTGAGGCGGTCGCTGACGACGGGGCCGACCTGGAGGCCCTGCTCAGGACATGCGGTACCGAGGTGATCGACGTGGTCGGCTTGGCGCAGTCGCACTGCGTGAAGGAGACTGCTCTGGACGGGGTCGCCCGTGGCTACCGGGTACGGGTCCTCACCGACCTGACCGAGCCGGTGAGCCCCGGACTGGGCCGGGCAGCCCGGGAGGTGATGGCTGCCGCAGGGGTTGAGCTGGTGAGGTCGGGCCTGGTGCCAGGCGCCTAGCCGCTCCCAGCCTGGGAGGGTGGGCAGGCCGGGCACACTAGGCGGGCTGGCGGCCAGGGGCTGGACGGCAGGTCTGTGCGGGCTTAGGCGGCCTGCGGTACCTGGACAGGCCGTACGGGCAGGCCCGCCTGGGTGGCCAGGGCGGAGATCAGCTCGGCCAGGCGTGCAAAGTCCGGACCTCGGGAGGAGGAGCTGCGGTATACCAGGCACAGCTGGCGTACCGGTACTGCTCCGGCCGCGTCAGGGGCGAACCGGGCCACGGCGTAGTCCTCCTGGGACCCCAGCATGCGTAGGGCGCCTTCGGGGACGACGGTGACACCCGTGCCGTGGGTGACCATACGGATGACGGTGGACAAGGTGGTTGCCACGGCGACCGGGGGCTGGGTCCCGTAGGACTGGCACAGCGCCAGGGCCTGGTCACGCAGGCAGTTGCGCTCGTCCAGCATGAGGAGGGGGTAGTTGTCGAGCTCGCGGGTGCTCAGGTCGGTGCGACCTGCCCAGGGGTGGTCCCTGGCCGTGAGTACCATCAGCGGCTCGTCGAACATCGGGATGGCCGTGGTGCGCTGGACCTCTGAGTCGAGGGTGATGATGGCGGCATCCAGGCGCCCCTGGTTGAGCAGCTCCAGGATGTCGCTGGTGACCATCTCACGCAGCTCGAGCTCCATCTGGGGCAGCTGGTCGGCCAGGCCGTCCATGAGCACCGGAGCCAGGTAGGGGGCAATCGTGGGGATGACACCCAGGCGCATGGAGCCGGTCAGGACTGCGCCCTGGCTGGCGACGGCCTCGCTGAAGGCCTCTGCCGCGAGCACGGCCTCCCGTGCGAAGGGCAGGAGGGCCTCGCCCAGTGACGTCACCAGCACGCGTCGGGTGGTGCGTTCCACGAGCTCGCCGCCGACCCGCTTCTCCAGCGCGGTGATGGCCTGGGAGAGGCTGGGCTGGCTGACGCTGAGGGCGGAGGCTGCCTCACCGAAGTGCTGGTGGTCGCACAGTGCGACGAAGGCTCTCAGCTGTGAGAAGGAGGGGAGAGCAGAGGTAGGCATTGGGTCACGTCCTGTTGTCGCGGTAGAGGTCTGGTGGAAGATGCCTGGTGGCCGGGGGCGGAAGGCTGGTGACTTGGGTGGCGGGTGAGCGGGTGGTGAGTGAGAAGTGAAGCCGAAGGAGGTGGGAGGTTTTTCTTACAAGAGAGCACTATAGGGTACGCCTCACCAATAACGTTACTTTCACAGGTGATATGAGGCGCGTATTATCGTCTAGTCGTCGTCTGTGCCGTTCGCGCCGACCCCGGGCTGCGGGGACGGCGCGCGGACCGGGGTCGGCTCTGGCTACACTCGCTCTATGATCGACCTGCGTGCGCTTCGCGAGAACCCCGAGCCCTTCCGTGTCAGCCAGCGTGCTCGTGGCGCGGACGCCGGGCTCGTGGACCAGGTTCTGGCGGCAGATGAGGCGCGTCGGCAGGCCCTGGGGACCTTTGAGGGGCTGCGTGCGGAGCAGAAGGCCGTTTCTCGCTCCGTGGGCAAGGCCGCGCCGCAGGAGCGCCAGGAGGTCCTGGCCCGGGCCAAGGCGCTGGCGGAGCAGGTCAAGGAGGCTGAGGCGGCTTCCAGCCGGGCCGCCGCCGACCTGGAGGAGCTGGCCCTCCAGCTGCCCAACCTCATTGCCGGGGCCCCCAGCGGGGGGGAGGAGGACTTCGTCGTCCTGCGGCACGAGGGCGGACAGCCCCGTGACTTCGCCGCTGAGGGCTTCCAGCCTGTGGACCACCTGACCTTGGGCGAGGGGCTGGACATGATCGATACCCGTCGTGGGGCCAAGGTCTCCGGCTCGCGTTTCTACTTCCTTAAGGGGTGGGGCATGCGTCTGGAGCTGGCCCTGATGGCGGCGGCCCTGGACCGGGCGCTGGCTCACGGCTTCACCCCCATGACTACCCCGACACTGGTGACCCCTCAGATCATGGGCGGCACGGGCTTCCTTGGCGCCCACAGCGACGAGATCTACTACCTTCCGGCTGACGACCTCTACCTCACCGGGACCTCGGAGGTGGCGCTGGCCGGCTACCACACTGACGAGATTCTGGACCTGGCCAGCGGCCCGCGGCGCTACATGGGCTGGTCTACCTGCTACCGGCGTGAGGCCGGGGCCGCGGGCAAGGACACCCGGGGCATCATCCGGGTCCACCAGTTCAACAAGGCGGAGATGTTCTCCTACTGCCGTCCTGAGGAGGCGGAGCAGGAGCACCAGCGGCTGCTGGCCATGGAGGAGGAGATGCTCGCTCTGGTCGGCCTGCCCTACCGGGTCATCGACACCGCTGCGGGCGACCTGGGCTCATCGGCGGCCCGCAAGTTCGACTGCGAGGCCTGGCTTCCCACCCAGGAGAGGTGGATGGAGGTCACCTCCACCTCCAACTGCACTACCTTCCAGGCCCGCCGCCTGGCCGTGCGCGAGCGCCGTGAGAGCGGCACCGCCCCCGTGGCCACGCTCAACGGGACGCTAGCGACCACCCGGTGGCTGGTCGCGATCCTGGAGAACCACCAGCAGGCGGACGGGTCCGTACGCGTGCCCGAGGGACTGCGCCCCTACCTGGGTGGCTGTGAGGTCATCGAGCCCGCCAGGGTCCGGGCCTGAGACGGCTGCTCACCGTGCCTGACACCTCACCCGCTGCGTCCTCTGCTGCATCATCTGCTGCGTTGCCTGCCGCGCCGTCTGTCACCCGGCCCTCCGGGCCGCCCTTGCGCCTGGGCGGCGGTGGTGAAGACGCCCCGGGGCGAGGCATGCACCGGCCCCTGAGCCACGAGGAGTACCACGTGCTGGTCCAGGAGAAGGTGCGGGACCTGGACCGCCTGCACCAGTCAGGCGGGACCAACCTCGTACCCGGCCCGCGCACTGTCGTCGCCCTGGATGTGGACGGCACCGTGCTGGACATGGACGGGAGGGTCTCCGAGCGGGTCATGGCCTCTGTCGCCCGCCTGCGCTCCTACGACGTCACGGTGGTGATCGCCACCGGGCGCGGGGTCCAGGCGGCCATGCCCGTGGCCCGTTACATGGGCCTGGTCAGTGGCTGGATGGTGTGCGCCAACGGTGCGCTCACCCTGCGCCTGGACCCCCACGCCCCCGGCGGCTACGAGGTCGTCAGCTCGTGGACCTTCGACCCCACCACCGCGATCTGCACTCTCCTGGAGGCTGTCCCGGACGGGATCGTCGCTGTGGAGGACCCCGGGGCGGGGTTCAAGGTCTCCCGCCCCTTCCCTGACGGAGAGCTGATCGAGGACTACGAGGTGGTCAGTGTCGCCGACCTGTGCTCCGCCCCGGTGACCCGGGTGGTCCTGCGTGCCCCGGGTATGCCTGTGGACCGCTTCTCCGCGCTGGTTCGTGGCTCCGGCCTGCACTCGGTGGAGTATGCCGTCGGCTGGACGGCCTGGCTGGACGTGGCGCCGCAGGGTGTGACCAAGGCGAGGGCGCTGGAGGACCTGGTGCAGCGGCTGGGTACTGACGCCTCCCACGCCCTGGCTGTGGGGGACGGCTCCAACGACGTGGAGATGCTCGAGTGGGCCGGGGCGGGTGTCGTCATGGCCAGCGCCCCGCAGTGGGTGCGCGACCGGGGCGACATCGTGACAGAGCCCGTGTGGTGGGACGGCTGCGCGGCCGTCCTGGACGCCCTGGTTGAGCGAGTGAGGTAGGACGTATGCGACGTTTTCCGGCCCGTGTCCCAGCCCGTCTCCTGGGGCTGATAGGTGCTCTTGCCCTGGCTGGCGCTAGCCTGGGGGCCTGCTCCTCCGCTGAGGACCCGGGTGGCTCGGGGGCTGCAGGCGGCTGTGACACCCTTGAGCACCTGGGCACCTTTGACGACACCGTCGTCACCGTGTCGTCTGCCCTGAGCGACAGCGAGGCCGAGCGCTTTGAGGCCTCCTTGGCGACCTTCGAGGAGTGCACGGGGATCGACGTCGTCCACACCGGCTCCAGCTCCATGGAGACCGAGCTGCTGGAGGGGACCACCGGCTCTGCCTCGGTGGCGGGACAGGAGGAGGGCCAGGAGCTGCCGGACCTGGCGATCGTGCCCCAGCCCGGGCTGGTGGCCGAGCTGGCGGAGGCGGGCGTGCTCGTGGCCCTGCCCGACCAGGTCAACGCCAACATCGAGATCGGCTGGAACCGTCAGTGGGCGCAGATAGGCACCTATGACGGTACTGCCTACGCGGCACCGCTCATGGCCTCGGTCAAGTCCTTCATCTGGTACTCGCCGGTGGCTTTTGCTGAGAGCGGCTACGAGGTGCCCCGGTCCTGGGCTGACCTGGAGGCCCTGACCGAGCAGGTGGTGGAGGACCACCCGGACGGGGTGGTCACCCCCTGGTGCCTGGGTCTGGCTGACGGGGAGTCGACCGGCTGGACTATGACGGACTGGCTGGAGGACACCATGCTGGCCACCCAGGGGCCGGGTCCCTATGACACCTGGGCCAGTCACCAGTCCGCGCTTGACGACCCCTCTGCGGTCAGGGCGCTCACGGCGGTGGACGACCTGGTCCTGGCTGACGGGCACGTGGACGGTGGGCGGCAAGCCGCTGCCGCCAGGAGCGTGGAGGAGGCGGGCAGCGCCCTGCTGGAGGGTCGCTGCCTCATGCTGCACGCCTCCTCCTCCTTTGAGACCATGCTGCCCGAGGGGACCATGGTCACCGACGCCGACGGGGACAGCCCGGTGGCCTACTCCACGCCGCGCGACACGGAGGACGTCGGCAGTACCGGGGATGCTGGGAGTGCGGAGGTTCCCTCCCAGGTGCCCAGCCCGGCCGCGAGCCCGACGGCGTCCTCGGCCTCCACGACGGTGCGCACCGGTGCCGCCGTCTCCGCCTTCCTCACGCCCTCTGCCGATCGTAGTGCCGCCCCGGTGCTCGTGGGCAGCGACTACCTGGTAGCCCTGGCGCAGGGAGAGGCCCAGGCCGCGCTTATGGACTACCTGACCTCGGCGCACTGGGCGCAGGAGAGGGCCTCCCTGGGGGGCGTGGCCACCGCGCACCAGGGCGTGGACGCCTCCCAGATCCCCAGCGACGTGGCCCAGCGTGCCACGACCCTGCTGCAGTCCCGGGAGACCACGGTCCGTATGGATGCCAGTGACTCCATGCCTGCCGTGGTCGGTGCCGGGGCTCTGTGGACGGACCTGACCCGGTGGACCACGGGCGAGCTCAGCCCCAAGGAGGCCCTGTCCAGCGCGGAGAAGAGCTGGCCCCGGGAGGGCTAGCCGAGCCGCCCCGGGACGGCTGGCGGGGAACAGGTGCCTTGGGACCTGCCGCTGGCTGGCTGTGGCCTGGTAGCCTGCGGGGTAGACGACGGCGGCGCGTCTGACCACCGCACCACCTCCGCGCCGCCGTCGTCCTCAACACCACGGCACCAGGTCGAGGAGGACTGATGGGACTGGGATGGTTCGGTGCTCCGGAGCACAACCGCTGGCTGGCTGAGGAGACGCACGCGCTCCTGCGGTACGCGCGCGGTGCAGCCGTGCCAGCAGGATTCGGATGGATCGGCCAGGACGGGGCGGTGGACACCTCCCACCCAGTGGAGTTGTGGATCACCGGTCGCATGACCTTCGCGTTCTCCCTGGGTGCCCTCATGGGTATTCCCGGGTGCCGACGCTACGCCGACCACGGCGTTCGGGCGCTGCGGACGGTGCTGCGTGACCATGTCCACGGCGGCTGGCACTCTGCGGTCGGACACGAGCCAGACGGCCAGGGCCACGGTGTCCCGGTGGAGGCGCAGGCCCGCAAGGAGTGCTACCAGCACGCCTTCGTCCTGCTGGCGGCCGCCACGGCTACTGCCGCTGACCGCCCCGGTGCCCACGACCTTCTGCTGGAGGCCACGGCGGTCCAGGACCGCTACTGGTGGGACGAGCGCTACGGGCTGCCGGTGGAGTCCTACGCGGCGGACTTCACCGACCCGGAGGACTACCGGGGGATCAACGCCGCCATGCACACGGTGGAGGCCTACCTGGCTACCGCTGACGTCACCGGTGACGTCAAGTGGCTGGAACGGGCTGTGCAGGTCATTGACTTTGCCGTCAACGTCCAGGCGCGCGCCAACGAGTGGCGGTTGCCGGAGCACTACAACTCTGCCTGGCGTCCTGTGCGGGACTACAACCGCGATCAGCCCGCCCACCCCTTCCGCCCCTACGGGGTCACTCCCGGTCACGGCCTGGAGTGGGCACGGCTGACCGTTCAGGCTCGGGGCGCGCTGGTGGCGCGCTCGCTACCGGTGCCGGACTGGATGCTAGACGCTGCCGAGTCCCTCTTTGACCGTGCCCGCACTGACGCCTGGAGGGCGGACGGGGCTGCGGGCTTCGTCTACACCACCGACTTCGGCGGCAGCCCGGTGGTGCGCGAGCGCATGCACTGGGTGGTCTGTGAGGGTGTTAGTGCTGCAGCCGCCCTGCGGCGGGCGCTGCTGGACGACGGTCGCGGTGAGATCAACGTCGAGCTCTACGAGCACTGCTACCGCTCCTGGATCGACTACGCCGAGGAGTTCCTCATCACAGAGCCGGGCGTGTGGACCCACGAGCTGGACCAGGACAACCAGCCCTCCACCCGGACCTGGGAGGGGCATCCGGACGTCTACCACGCGCTGCAGATGACCCTTGTTCCCCGCCTGCCTGTCTGGCCGTGCCTGGGGCAGGCCCTGGCGGAGGGGCGGCTGGACAAGCCGGAGTCTGCGGTACCGGTGCACGCCCAGCAGCCTCGGCGGCGAGGGTTCTTTGGGCGCTGAGGCCGGGGCGGCGTGGGCCGGGGTGGCTGTGCTGATCTTGAGTACTCTGCTGGTGCCGACCTGGGTGAGATGGTAGAGTGACGCCCGTTCCGCCTCAGGCGGGATGTCGGAGAGGTGACAGAGCGGCCGAATGTGGCGGTCTTGAAAACCGCTGTGCGCCTGGCGCACCGGGGGTTCGAATCCCTCCCTCTCCGCGGCGGTCCACCGGACAGCGGTTCTGCGTGGGCTGTCTGTTGCCCAAGCGGGTGATGGAGATGTCGCATAGTGGCCTAGTGCGCCTCCCTGCTAAGGAGGTTGGGGTGGAAGCCCCTCGGGAGTTCGAATCTCCCCATCTCCGCCATGGTCTGATCTTCGCCACGGTCTGTGGTGAGGCCCCGTCAGGACTCCTGGCGGGGCCTTGTGCTTCCCGGAGGAGTGTCTGGTCCGGTGAGACCAGGCCGTGAGGATGCGGTAGGGCTGGATCTCTGTGCCAAGCCTCACGAGACCTGGATTTGTCCAGCAGCGGTGCTCCGAGTAGCCTACATTCCTGTCGGCAACGACGTGCGCCTGTAGCTCAACGGATAGAGCATCTGACTACGGATCAGAAGGTTGGGGGTTCGAATCCCTTCGGGCGCGCCACACCTCGTCATCGGCTGAAGAGTCGGAGGCGGGGTGTTTTCCATGTCTGCGCGGGTGCTGGCTTCCCGGTGGGCATGGCTGGTGAATACTGGCTGGCTGGTGCTGCGGGTGCTACCTGCTTGGTGCTCTTGCTGACTATTCGGCCTCCTGTCCGTCTGGTGCCCTCGCTGGCTATTCGGCGTCCTGTCCGTCTGGTGCCCTGGCGGTGACTCGGCTCCGGCTCGGGGTGGTATACGAGGTTCCAGCCTGCGGTGGTTTACGAGGTCGGGGTACGTCGTGCGACTCCCCTGCACTCCGTTGGCGCACCCTGGAGTCGTAAACCGGTACCGGGGAGTTGGCTCGTGCCCGGTAGTGGGACCTAATCCATGTCTCGACTGTCTTGGCTGACCCCGACTGTCTTGGCTGTCCCCGATCGAGCGTCCGACCGGGGACAGGAGCCTGTGTTGTCTTTTTGGCTGTGTCGGCTGGGATGGAACTGCGCAAGGATATGTGGCGCGATTTGCGGGTGACTCGATTTTGTCGTGTTGTGGTGGCGCAGGGTGAACTGGGCTCGCATGCGGAGGTCAAGGCAGGCTGGCGCGGTTCTCGTTCTAGCTGACGTTTTCCGCCTCAGCATGATCTGCGTGAGCCCACCTTGCACGCTTCACGCCGGGCTGACATCGCGCAAACAACTACTCCGCCCGTGCTCCTGTCCTCCCCTAATCCTGGCTCGCCTTGCCGGTGGGGCACACCACCCCAACATCACTGGTAGGGCGGAGGCGGTGGGGCCGCCCGTTCTTACTGGTGAGGCCTGGCTGTTTTCCTCTCGGCCGATGCTGATCGAACAAGCCCTCGCCTGCACCACAGGTTTCCTGGGTGGGTCGCGTGGGGGCTGGGTTCCTGGGTGGGTAGCGTTGGGGGCTGGGTTCCTGGGTGGGTTGCGTTGGGGGCTGGGTTCCTGGGTGGGCGACGTGGGAGTTAACTCTCCGGATGGATTGTGTGTGAGCGGATGCATGTGACCCGGCTCAGGGGACCGCACGCTGCGGCGCCCCCTGAGCCGGGCCAGTACTTTCTCAGGCCACTACCGCCTCAGGCGGCCTGGTCCTCAGGCATGGCCAGGGGGTCCGTGGGGCAGACCTGCCCTTCCTGCGGCAGCGTCCCCTCCGTGAGGAAGGTGTTGATGGCCTGGGTGGAGCACGTGTTGCGACCGACCGAGCCGTGCAGCGCCTCGTTGACGGACAGCAGGTGCCCGGCCTCGAGCTGGTCCGCCAGGGCCACCGACCACGGGTAGGGGGTCTGGGAGTCGTCGTAGACACCGACCACCAGGATCGGGTCCGATCCCGAGGCGCTCAGGGGTGCGGGGTCCCGGGCGTCCTCCGCGTGCCCCCAGCCGTGGCAGAAGGCGTCGATGTAGGCGCGCGTGTCGTTGTAGAAGAACGGGTAGGACTCCTTGAGGTCGGCGGCGTGCGCGTCCCACGTGGCCTCGTCCCCGGTGTCGGGGTAGTCCGAGCAGTGCACACCGTAGAAGGCGAAGTTGCTGTTCCAGTCCTGGGCGACCTGCTCGGGGGTCGGCAGCTGCTCCTGGACCCCGCTGTCCCCGCCGACCAGCGAGGAGACCGTCATGACGTTATCCACGAGGGTCGTCCCGTTGCGCTCGTTCATGGCCTGGGCCAGGCCCTCGGTCAGGTAGGGCCAGTAGCCTTGGTTCTGCGTGGTGATGCGCAGGATAAGGTTGAGCATCTGCTCCCTGTCGAGCCCGAACGGCTGGTCGTCAACAGGTAGGGGGTCGGCATCCAGACCAGTGAGGAAGGTGTCGAGCTGGTCGAGCGCCTCCTGTGTGGTGCCGCTCAGCGGGCACCCCTGCTCCCCCAGGCAGGACTCTACGTAGGTGCGCAGCGTGTACTCGTAGTGGGCGACGTTGTCGGCGTGGACCTGGGAGCGTGTGATGGAGGGGTCCATGGCGCTGTCCAGCACCGTGCGCCCCACTCGGTCCGGGAAGAGGTCGGCGTAGAATGCGCCCAGGTAGGTGCCGTAGGAGATCCCCAGGTAGTTGAGCTTCTGGTCACCCACCACCTGCCGCATGACGTCCATGTCCCGGGTCACCGTGACGGTGTCCATGTGGTCCAGGATCTCAGGCACCTCCGAGTAGGTCTCGCAGGCTGAGGCGTATTCCTGCCCAACGGCCACCATAGCCTCTGCACTGTCGGCCTGGGACCGCATGGTCATGAGCTCCATAGGGCCAGCCGGGCTGCTTGCCTCCAGGTCCTCCTCGCTGCTGAGGCCGAGGAGGGCGGCGGCCACGGCAGGGTCGTTGCCCTCTTGCTCCCGGGCACGCAGGTCCTCAAGATAGGCGGCCACATCCTCCTGGCTCCAGCAGGTCAGCGGTGTCGAGCTGCCCACGCCCCGGGGGTCGAAGCCGATGACGTCGTAGGTGGACAGGGTCTCCGGGGTGAAGAACGTGGAGGCTGCGGGGACGAGGTCAACGCCGCTGCCGCCGGGGCCGCCGGGGTTGAGGAACAGGGAGCCGCCCTCGGCGTCGCCGTCGGAGGCGGGCAGCCTCTTGAGGGCCAGGGTGATGGTCTGCCCGTCGGGCTGGTCGTAGTCCAGCGGCACCGTGAGGGTGGCGCACTCGTACCCCTCGCTGCCGTCCTCGCAGCCGACCCAGGCCAGGCCCTGGTCGTAGAAGCGCTGGAGGCCTGGGCTCGCGGCGCCAGGGGTGGCGGGAGAGGGCGCCGAGTCGGAACCCGACGATGACGTGCCTGGCGCGGCCGAGTCGGTAGCGCTGCTGCCCGGGTCCGGGGCAGGGTCCCCGGCGGCCGATGCCGAGGACAGGGGAAGGAAGGTAGCCAGAGGCAGCGCCAGACCCAGGGCCAGGGCACCCGAGGCCAGGCGTGACAGGCGGGAGTGTCTGTGTCTCATGGCGTCATCATTGCGTGACCAGCGGGAGACTCTCTCATCCTTTCGGATGAGATCACGATACGGTCTCGTCCTCCCTCGGAGGGGGTTGGAAGGCGGCCGGTCCTGGCGACCCCGGCGACAGTCGCATCTTCCCCAGGGGCCTAGAGACAGAGCGCACCTGGCCAGCGTCCGTAGGAAGTCCCCTCCGGGCGGCTTGGACCCTGACCCGGTTAGCGGCCGTACAGGCTCGGTGGTGCCCACGCGAGCTGGAGCACTCGCACGCCTTCGTCGCGGGTGATGAGGCGTGCCCGCCCGGGGGGCCCGGGCACAGGCTTCTGCCGACCCAGCAGCGGCCCCTCCTCCGGGTTGCCCGGGAGCATGATCCCGGGCGTGGACAGGTCGGTGAGCGTCTGCATGACCGGCTCGAACATGCCACGGGTGGCCCCACCGATACGCCGGGTCAGCACCAGGTGCAGGCCGATGTCCTGAGCCTGGGCCAGCAGGGGCTGGAGGACGAGCAGCGGGTTGGTCTGGCCTGTGACGACCAGGTCGTAGTCGTCCACGAGCAGGTAGATCTCCGGCCCCTCCCACCACGATCGGTTACGTAGTTGCTCGGGAGTCACCTGTGGCCCGGGCAGCCGTCGCTGGAGGTAGTCGTACAGGCTGCGGAGCTCCCCGGTGGCGGCGTCACGGGTCGTGAGGTAGGCCAGCATGTGCTCTTCTGAGACCTCACCCAGCAGGGAGCGCCTCAGGTCGAGGACTAGAAGCCGCGCCTGGTCGGGCTGGTGGCACCGGCTCAACTCAGCCGCCAGGGCGCGCAGGAAGGAGGACTTGCCGGTCTTGGCGTCGCCGAGCACGATAAGACTGGGGTCCTTGCGCATATCAAGTTCCACCGGTGCCAGGCGGGCCTCGTCGAGGCCGATCACAGGCCCGGAGCGGGCGGGCACCCGCTCTCGCAGCGCGGCCAGTTCCACACGGGTGGGCAGAAGGCGGAGCTTAGGTCCGGGTGCGCCCTTCCACGCGCTGGCCACTGCGCGGCAGGCCTGCTCCACGCCCTGGGCCAGGGAGGCCGGGGCATGGTCGCCGTCGATGCGCGGCAGGGCCAGGAGCATGTGGTGGCCCTGGGCGTCAAGGCCACGCCCTGGTCTGCCCTGAGGTACGGTCTGGGCCACCTTGCGGCCGTGCTCGGAGTCAGCAGCGTCACCCATGCGCAGCTCGATCCTGGTGCCAATCAGGTCGCGGATCTGGGGGCGCACGTCCATCCACCGCACCGAGGACAGGACGAAGTGGACACCCAGGGCTAGTGCCCGTGAAGCCAGATTCATCATCTGCGCCGCGACATCCTCGAAGTCCGCGCGCAGGGTGCCCCAGCCGTCCACGACCAGGAAGATGTCCCCGTACCCGTCGTCGAGGTTCCCGGCGGAACGCTGGTGGCGGTAGGTCTGGATGGAGTCCACCCGGTTGGCCCGGAAGTAGCGCTCCCGGTCGTCAAGCAGGGAGGAGATCTCAGCCATGATCCGGTTCACCACGTCAGGGTCGTCGCGGGTGGCCATGCCCGCCAGGTGGGGCAGGTCCTGCATGGTGGCAAAGGTCCCGCCACCCAGGTCAATGACGTAGACCTGCACCTCGGCCGGGGTACGGGTGAGGGCCAGTCCCATCAGGAGCGAGCGCAGGGCGGTGGACTTGCCTGACAGGGGAGCACCGACCACCGCCACGTGCCCGCCCGCCCCGGACAGGTCCACGGTGAAGTGCTCCCGACGCTGCTCCAGGGGGATGTCGGTGACCCCCAGGGGCACCACCAGGTCACCGCGTGACCTCCAAGAGGGGGAGACCAGCCCCAGGGCGTCGTCAGTCACCAGGTCGCCCGTCAGGGAGTCGAGCGTCTCACTGACCTCCAGGGGCGGCAGCCAGATCTGGTGGGCAGGAGTGCCGTGCCCCGCCATCCGGCTCACGGCGATGTCCAGCATGGACATGTCTGCGTAGGGGTCGTCGTGGGAGTCGTTACCGTCCGCGGCGCCGGTGTCCGCAGTCAATGACGCAGCGGGTGGCGTGACGGGCGGCGGGGGCGGTGGCGGGGGAGGTGGGGCTGCTGCTCCAGGGCCAGCGGGCACCGCGCCAACAGCCGCCTCGACAGCCCTGACAGTCTCAGCGGCCGTGAAGGGGACCACCTCGACCGGGCCGGTGGGCTGAGGGGCAGCAAGGACCTCCTCGCCCCAGTGCGGCTGCGGGGAGGGGCGTGTGGGTGGCGGGCCTGCCACGTAGGCGGCCCGGAAGCGGGTCATAGTCTGGTTGTCGCTCTTGAGGAAGCCCGATCCAGGCAGGGAGGGTAGCTCGTAGGCGTCGGTGACCCCCAGGACCACACGGGACTCCATGGCGGAGAAGGTGCGCAGGCCGATCCGGTAGGACAGGTGGGAGTCCAGGCCGCGCAGCCGCCCCTCGTCCAGGCGCTGGGAGGACATGAGCAGGTGGACTTGCAGGGAGCGGCCCAGGCGGCCGATAGCCACGAAGGAGTCGATGAGCTCGGGCCTGGCGGACAGCAGCTCGGAGAACTCGTCGAGGATGACCAGCAGGGCGGGCAGGACAGGGCCGTTGTGGCGTCCCGCGCGCCGGGCCTCCTCGTAGTCGGAGACGTTGGCGTAGTTCCCGGTGTCGCGCAGGATCTCCTGGCGTCTCACCATCTCTCCACGCAGGGCCTCCTCCATGCGGTCAACCAGGTCCAACTCGCTCTCCAGGTTGGAGATCATGGCGGACACGTGGGGGAGCTCGGACATGCCGGCGAAGGTGGCTCCGCCCTTGAAGTCAACCAGGACAAAGTTGAGCTGCTCGGGTGAGTGGGTCAGTGAGAGTGCCAGGACCAGCGTACGCAGGACCTCTGACTTGCCCGAGCCTGTCGCCCCCACCAGCAGCCCGTGGGGACCCATCCCGCCCTCGGCCGACTCCTTGATATCCAGGCTCACTGCCTCTCCCTCCGGGGTGACTCCGAAGGGGACGCTGAGGCGCTGGTCGCCGCTGCGCCGCACCCACTGGCGCTGCGGGTCGAAGTCCCGTACGTCGCCCAGCCCGAGCAGTTCCATGAGGTCGGCCGAGCGACTAGGGTCGGAGGTGCCCACCGGTGCGGAGACCACCTCCTCCCCAGCCGTGGTGAAACGCGCGGCCAGACGGCGGGCCACCGCCTCGGCTTCCTCCGTGCTGAGCAGGTCGACCACGACTGGGACGGGGTCCTGGCCCGCAGCCAGGAGCTGCGCCTCCGGCTCGCCTGCTCCAACGGCACCAGGAGACAGAACCAGGCGCATCCTGGTCTGTGACACTGTGTGCGACGGGGCCTCTACCAGTTCGACCACCGTGACGCCGGGCAGGTCTGCCTGCGCGGCCAGCGGTGAGGACGGGGAGATGCGAGAACCGTCAACCACGACGAGGACATGAGGCTGTGGCCCGTCGACCTCCTGGTTCTCCTGGAAGGAGAGGCCGTGCCCCTCCAGTGCCCCCGGCAGCCTGTCGGCCAGCTCCTCCAGCGAGGCGGCGATGAGACGGGCAGGACCGGCGGCATCCTCCACCCGCTCGGACCAGGCGTGGGGAGCCCATTTGACCCATTCCCATGCTGGAAGGCGTTCCTGGGCGGCCACCACGACCACGCGCAGCATGCTGGGCGGCGTCAGGGTCATGAGGTGGGCGAGCAGCGCCCTGGCCTGTGCCCGGGTGGACTCGCCCGCTCCCGCGATCTCGAGATGAGAGATACCGCTCAGGGAGGTGCTTAGCGGGAGGGCGTCCACATGGGTGTGGGTGTCCAGGAAGCGGCGCATCGCCGACTCGCACACCGGGTCCGGGCTGGCCAGCGCGCCCAGTTCCTCCGCCTCCAGCCTGGCCGCCAGCGGCTGGGTGGAACGTCCCACCCGGACCCGCAGCGGGTCCGAGCCAGAGCGGGCGCGCTCCCACACGCGCACACCCTGGTGGGCCAGGAACGGCAGCGCCTCAGGGTCCGGCAGGAGGGAGAGGGCGCGACGGCGCTGGAGCGCGGCCGTGCTGCGCACAGTGTCACGGACCTCCGAGAGGTAGGCCAGGTACTCCCGCCGCTGGTTGGCGACGTTGTTCCTGTGCTGCCGGACCTGGCGGTAGATGTTGGCCGCCACCATGGACAGCATCGCGACCACCATGCCGCCACCCATGAACATCATCCGGGTGTTGCTGCTGTTAGACACCGCCATGAACACCATGACGCCCATCGAGCCTGTCAGCGGCAGCACCATGGCCAGCGTGCTGGTCGTGTCCTGGGGGATGATGGCGTTGGGAGGCGCCTTGACCTCGATCGTCTCGGTCGGGGCCTCCAGGGCCTCGGGTCCGCTGGCAGTGTCGTCGTTCAATCGGGGGCCTTCCGTCGGGGGCCGGGACAGCCAGCAGATGACAGTCAGCGGATGAGACGTGCCATCCGCTTCTGCCACTGCGTGCTCGCTCGATAGAATCGTGACTACCCTACCCACAGTAGTGGCTGGCCCGGTGGCCTGTCCTGCGTCCTGCCGACCCTGCCCCGTCACCCTTGGAGCGTGTACCCGGAATGAGTACGACCAGCACGCACGTGACCCTCGTGCATGAGGGGGAGCGGCTCGACGTGGCCGTGCGCACCGGGACGACAGTTGCCGCGCTCCTGTTCTCCCAGACTGCCCGCCTAGGCTTCCAGGAGGTCAGCGTCACGACGGCGGACGGGGGCTACGTGGGCGGCAGTGCCGTCCTGGGCGCCGACGTGCCGGAAGGCTCCGTGCTCCTCCTTGGTGACGACGGACCCCGTCTGGGTGCGGGCAGAAGGGGTCGGCTGCTCCAGGCTGCTGGACAGGTCCTGCGGGGCACGTCGCTGGTTCTTCCTGCGACCCTCCTGGTGGCGCTGCTCGTGCTGCTACTGGGTGGGGTGCCCGCAGTGGTGGGGTGGCCCGTGCTGCTGCCCCCGGCAGCCAAGGCTGCGGGCGCAGCGCTCATCGTCCTCCTGGTCGCCTGCTCTGCCTGGCGCACGGGGGAGGAGGAGAGGACTCCCACGCATGAGGCTGCCGCGTGCCTGGGGCTGCCCCTGCTGGGGGCGGCCGGCGCGGTGCTGCTGGTTCCTGGGGGACTGGTGGACCCGGGTGTGGTGACGGCGCTGGCAGCATCGTGGGGTGCCGCTGCGGCAGCCATGCTCCTGTGGCTGGCCCGCCGTGGTGTCGGGAGCGCGGTGTCGGTGTGGTCCTGGACGCTTCTCGCAGTCCTAGTCACCTGTGTCTACGCGCTGAGTCTGCCCCTGACGCCTGTTCTCCTGGTCGTCATGGCGCTCGGGGCGGTGGGCGGCCTGCTGGTCCCCGGCCTTGCCGTGACCTTCCCGGACACCCAGGTCCTGGACCTGGACGCGCGCAGGCTGGTGGGCAGGTCGGTGCGGGAGCGTAGGCCGTCCAGGGCGGCACGTGTCACCGGCTCCCGGGCCGCTCGCACGGTCCGGGACGCGCTGGTCGTCTCCGTTGAGCTGGAGGTGGTCCTGGCCGCGATGGTGGTGGCTGGCAGCCTCACGGCCCTGCGGGTTGCCGCCACGGATGGCGTGGCGGCATGGGGTGCGCGGGCTGAGGTCGCGTCTGTCCTGGCCCTGCTGCTGCTCAGGCCGCGGACGGCCCGGTCCCGGGCCCTGCGCCTGCTGCCACGGGTCGCGGTCGCAGTGGTGATGGTTGTAACGGTCCTCGCCGCCTGCCTGTCGGGCTCTGAGGACGTCCTGGCCGCCACGCTCTCTGGCGGCTCCGGCAGCATGGTCGCTGGCGGCCTCATGCTGGCCGGGGGCGGACTGATGACCGCTGGCGTGATGCTCAGTCTTCACCCCTCGGCGTGGTGGGGCCGGGCGGGTGACCTCGTGCAAGGGCTCGCGGCCCTGTGCGCGCTTCCATCGGCGGTGGTTGCCGCTGGACTGATCGACACGATGAGGCAGATATGAGGCAGGTATGAGGCAGGTTCGGCCCGGCACGGCTGTGCGGGGTGCCCACACCTCCTGGCGGGCGCTGACGGCCGGCGAGGCGGTGCTCGCTGTCCTCCTGGACGTCCTGGTGGTGGCGCTGCCCGCTGTGGCTGTCGGCGTGGGGCTGGGATCAGGCGTCCTCGCCTGGATGGTTGCTCTGGAGACCGTGGTGCTGCTGGTGCTGGTAGAGGCTCGCTCGGGGCGCACGCCGGGCCTGCTGGCGGTGTCGGCCGCCTCCTCTGCCCCGAGCCGGGGAAGCGCACCGGGCCTGGGCAGGGCCTCCGCTCGTGCCGTCCTGCGGCTGATGCTGCCGTTGCAGCGACGCACCGGCGAGGCTGCGGGTCCCGGAGCCAGGCAGTCCGTGCTGGATCTCCTGACTGGTACGGTCACAGTCACCAGCCGTCCAGGTCCTGCTGCCGTCGTGCCGGGGCCTGCTGCGCCACCGCCGACATCTCCCGCTCCCCCGCCTCCACCTGGGGCTATTCCACCTGGGACCGTTGTCTCCAGCGGCCTGCTCACGCCTGACGCAGCCAGGCCAGAGCTAGCGGTGCAGCGACCAGTGCAGCCGTCGACACAGGGGCGGCGTGCTCCTCGGCACCGGGCGATGACGCCACCCGAGGCCCCGTAACGCGTTCAGGCGGCGGTCTTGCTACCGGGGATCATGCAGCGGCTGGCCTGGGACTTGTCCAGGTACCGTGAGTGCGTGTGACCAGGCAGGTCGGTGAGCCGCTGCCCCGGCACCTGGAACTGAGGGTGCCCCGGGACTTGCCCAGGGCACCCCCCGACAACACGCAGCCCTCCTCGGGCGGAGTCGGCTTGCTGCGACAGGCTCTCTGCCGCCCTGCGGCTCGGACGGCTCAGGCGCCGAACAGGCCTGCTGCGCTGGAGTCGGTCGAGTTGTAGTTCGCCGACGAGGTGGACACGTGGGCACCCAGGCGGCCGATCTGGGTCTGCATGTCGTTGAGCGCCGCCCGGCACTCGGCCATGGCGATCGTGTACTGCTGCTGCGCCTGGCCGCTCCAGTCAGACTGGGTGGGCCGCAGTTCAGCGTCCATGTTCTCCACGTTGGCTGCACTCTGCGCGGAGGCCTGCGTCATGGCCTCGGACAAGGCAGCCAAGGAACTGTAGTTCACAAGCATGTCGGTCATCTGTGGTCTCCTTCAGGGATGTTAACGGCACTGCGTCGCTGAATGGTGTAGACGGGGCGGGCCTGGTGGCCCACAGGTACCTCATACCTCTGTGAGTTGCTGGAATCAGCCCGGCAGCCCGTGGTAGGTCCCCACGCTCGCTCCGATCTGCGCGGCAGCAGAGGCTGCCTCCTCCTCGGTTGCCTGGTAGCTCTTGTCGGTGCTACGCAGGGCCTCCTCCAGGGAGTTCAGTGCCCGGTCGATACGGTTGGCGGCCTCCATCCACTGAGTCACTACCTGGGTAACCGCAGTGGCGCCAACCCCCTTCCACCCGGCCTGGGACTGTGCTGAGGCGTCGGAGACGCGGCTGGCGATGGTCT
Source organism: Actinomyces sp. 2119 (assembly GCF_003591215.1). Lineage (NCBI taxonomy): Bacteria > Bacillati > Actinomycetota > Actinomycetes > Actinomycetales > Actinomycetaceae > Actinomyces > Actinomyces sp. 2119. Next base: position 167,142 of record NZ_QYRR01000007.1, on the reverse strand, counting down.
TCTGCTCTGCCCGGTGCGTGGACACGGTGTTTGCTGCGTTGACGAGTGTCCCGCTACCAGCGGCAAGGTTCTCACTCACTGAGGCTCTTCCTTTCTCGGGGGTATTGAGCTCACGCGTGTGGGTCATCGGATTATGTGGTCCTGGCCAGCGCCCTGGCAGGGCCGGTCCTACCTGGTCGCCGCCACTGGTTGTCGTGGCGGCATTACCAGAGAGGCCTGTAAACGCAGGGCACATAAACATGACCGTAAGACCACACTAGTGCATGTCACGAAGTCGTCACACCCGGTTCGTAAAGTGATCCATGCCGCTTTTTCGCTGGGTGGGTCGCGGGCTCGGATCGTGGTGGCCGGGTCCGGGTCGTGAGAGAGCCGTTCCTGCCCCAAGCCAGCCGGTGGCGGAGGTGCCGTCAGGCGATGCGGACCTGTGAGACCGAGGTGCCGTGTCTGTCCCGTGACTTACGATGGAGGCTGTTCCGTGGCATCTGCGACGACGTCGTGGGTCGCTGTCCCCGTTCCAGGAGATCGCCGTGACTCCCCCGAGCACCTCTGTGCGTGAGCCCTCCCTTGTGCCGGTGACCGTCTGGCACGCCAGTATCCCGACGGACCTTGCCCTGTCCTCCACGGTCCCGCTGGTTGAGCTCCTCCCCGCCCTGGCACAGCGTCTCAGTGCGCTTGACCACCAGGCCTCCTCCTACGGCCTGCACCTGCTGACGCAGGACGGCACCGTGCTGGACAGCTCCCGCTCACTGGGCGACCAGCGGGTGCGACCGGGGGCGGTCCTGACCCTGGCACTGCGAGATACCAGGGCGGCGCCGCGTTACGACGACCTTGTCGAGGCGGTAGCTACTGCCGTGGAGGAGCAGCAGACCGCCTGGGAGCCGCGCGACTCCGTAGCGATGTCCCTGGCAGCCTCCTGCCTGCTGTTCCTCGTGGCGGGGGTTCTTCTCCTGCGCCAGGGGCCTGGGGACCCGCTGGTGCCCCTGAGTGCCGTCGTCGTCACGGGTCTGCTGGTCCTGGCTGCCTACGCGCTTGACCAGCTGCGGATCGCGGGCGCCTGGGCACTGGTCATGACGGCTGGCGCCCTGGCGGGCGTGGCTGGTCACACCGCGCTGGAGGGGTCGGCGACGGGCCTGAGGCTGGAGGCGGCCGGCGCTGCCGCTGCTGCGGCCGTCGCCCTGTGCGCGCCCACGCTGCGAGGCAGCAGACCGGTGCTGGCCGGGCCAGCCCTGGTGTGCGTTGCCTTGGTGGGCACTGGCCTGGGGACCCAGGGGCTGGGCTATCCGCTGCATCACGTGCTGGCGGTAGTCACGGCGTGTGCGGCTGTCATCTCCCTGATTGCGCCCTGGCTGGCCCTGGCCTCGGTTCCGGTCACGGTCAGCCTGCCGGACCAGGCTGGCAGGCCGCCGCTACGTGGTCCGCAGGACGAGGTGACGCCTAGCCTGGTCGCCCGGGTCATGGACATGACCGGCCTGGTCCTGTCCGTGCGGGTCTCCTGCTCGATCACCGTCCTGACATGTGTGCCCGTACTGATGGAGACGGGATGGGAGGGGGCTGCCCTGGTGGCGGCCGTGGCTGCCGCCTTCATGCTCTCCACGCGGGCGGTCCGCTCCCGCAGTGATGTACTTGCCGGTGTCGTGGGCGGGATGGCCGTGCTGGTGGTCGCCCTGGTCGTGACGGTCACCTCTCGCACGGACCTGCTCATGCCTGCGGTGGGAGCGGTCGGTGCCGTCGGGGTGGCGGTGCTCCTCCTCAATGTCCTGGGGCCGTCCTACCGGCCACGCCTGGCGCGGGCCGCCGACGCGGTCGAGGTCCTCGTGCTCATGACGATCCCGCCCCTGGCTGCCGTCGTCTGTGGGGTGCTGTGATGGCCTCCAACAGGGACATCCTCAATGCGCAGCGCTTCAACCGGCAGCGACTGGTCATGGCGTTCGTCGCCGGGACCCCGGGTGGACGGGAGGTGGAGCCGAGTGGCACAGTGCGGCCGCTTGTCGGCGGTGTCGCCGTCACACTGGTCATTCTCCTGGTGGCCTTCGTGGTGGGCCGGTTCACCTCCAGCCTGCCGGACGGGTGGGAGGACAGCACGCTGGTCGTCGTCAGGGACGAGGGGACCCGCTACGTCACCATCGACGGCAGGCTGCGCCCGATCACCAACCTCGCCAGCGCGCGTCTGCTGGCTGAGTCGGGATCCTTCCAGGAGGTCTCGGTCAGCGCGGACACCCTTGACGGTATCGAGCGGGGGAGCCGGGTGGGGCTTGAGGACGCCCCCGAGGAGCTGCCCGGCTCCGACTCCCTGGTCTCCCAGGGGTGGTCAGCCTGCTCCACCACCTCGACCGCGACCTCCGCCTTCCTGGGCACCTCACCGCAGGGACAGGCTGCCGCCGACCACGCGCTGGTGTCGGTGGAGGGGACCATCTACCTGGTCGCGGAGGGGAGGAGCCATGAGGTCCCGGCTGAGGTCAGCGGGGCGGTCCTGCTCGCGCTGGGGCTGGACTCGGAGCCGGTGGTGGAGGTGGACGCCACCTGGCTCAACCTCTTTGACCAGGGCTCCGTGATCGAGCCGTTCACGCTGCCCGAGGCCGGGACACCCGCAGACGCCCTGGCCAGCACGGTGGAGGACGCTGTCTCCGGCATGCTGCTGTCGGTCACGGACACCTCCGGGGAGCCGCGCTTCTACCTGGTCCAAGATGACGGGACCCTGGCCCGGCTCACCGAGGTGGAGGTAGACATGTACGAGCTGGGCAACCCGGAGGTGCAGGCTCGTGAGGTCAGCGCCGCTGACCTGGCCCAGGTGGCCACGGCGGAGGCGGGCTCGCCCAGGGACTGGCCCCCGGTCCTGGGGGCGGGCGTCGGTGAGGGGCAGAGCGTGTGCGCGGTCCTGCAGGTTGACGGCTCCGGCGGGTTCACGACGGGCCTGGGTACTGCCGACCAGCTCGGTGACGGGGGCGTTAGCGTCGAGGGCGGGACGGGCGCCCTGGTCCGCGCAACCTCCGGCGGCTCGGCCGGGACGGTCTTCCTGGTCACTGACGCTGGCCGCGCCTGGGCGCTGGGAGGGGACCCGGTGGACACGCTACAGCGACTGGGCTACTCGGAGGAGGACGTCGCCTCCGTCCCCTCCCCCTGGCTGGCGCTGTTCCCCACCGGCCCGGAGCTGTCCTCGCAGGCCGTGTGGGAGGGGGTGGCCCAGCAGTGAGGGGCAGGACTCCGGAGGGGCACAGGCCGGATGCGGAAAGCAGGGGCTCGTGGGCGGTCCGTCGGTGTGGTCTGCTCCACCTGCCGTGGCGGCTGCTGGTTGTCGCTGCTGTCGGGGTCTGGCTGGCTGCGCTGGCCGCAGCAGGGCCGACGGCTGCGGCCCCCGTTGAGCCTGACGACCCCGCACAGGAGGAGACCCAGCAGGCTCAGGAGGAGCCCTCGCCCCAGGAGGAGGCCACCGACTCGCAGGCGGAGGAGACTCCCTCCCCTGAGCCTGAGCCGACACAGGAGCCTGACGAGGCTGAGCCGACGGACGAGCCGACGCAGGAGACTGATGAGGTCGAGCCGCAGGAGGAGCCGGCCCCTGTGGCGCCCGCGCCGGTGCAGACCGCACCGCCTGCGGTGAACCAGGAACTTTCCGGCTGCGGTGAGCTCGCGGAGGAGGGAGCTCTGGACGAGGAGGCCCAGGACGAGGAGACGCCGGTCCCCCTTATTGAGGACGTCCCGGCCGTCTTCTCCCAGGTCGGCGTGGAGGCGGCCTGGGAGGTCTCCCGGGGCACGGACGTGGTGGTAGCGGTCGTCAGCTCCGGCGTGGACGCCTCCAACCCGCACCTGGAGGGTGCTGTCGTCCCGGGGGCGGACCTGATGAGTGGAGGGGACGGGACGGTGGACGAGGACGGCCAGGGGACTGCTGTCGCCGGCCTGATCGCCTCCAGGCCGGTGGAAGACTCCGGGCTGGTGGGTGTCGCCCGGGAGTCGCTCATCATGCCTGTCCGGGTCTTCTCCGGCACCTCGGAGGCGGTTGTGGAGGAGGGCCGGGGGCCGCAGGCCTGGAGGACGGCCCAGGGCATCAGGTGGGCGGCTGACAACGGCGCCCAGGTTGTCGTGGTGCCTCAGGCGCTGGAGGACGACGCCCCCGAACTGGCCGAGGCCGTCGCCTACGCCGCGCAGGAAGGGGCGCTGGTCGTAGCCAGCGGGGGCCAGGCTGAGCAGGGTGAGCCGGACAGCGGCCAGGGCGGTGCGCAGGGCTCTTCCGCGACGTCCACCCCTGCGGGGACCGGGGGAGCCTCCCCGGGGGCTGGGGATGGTGACCAGGACACTGACACGACGGAGGAGCCGCGGTACCCCGCAGCCTATGAGGAGGCGCTGGGGGTGACGGCGCTGGACGCCGACGCCGCAGTATCTGACGCCGTGGTCCACGGCTCCCACCTTGACCTGGCGGTGCCCGCGCAGTCCGTGCTGACGACCTTCCTGGGCCAGGGTGACTGCCTGGTTGCCCGCAACGCCCCGTCCGCCTCCCTCGCCACCGGCTACGCCGCAGGGGTCGCAGCGCTCGTGGTGGCTGCCTACCCGCAGGAGGACCCCGCCGAGTGGGGGTACCGGCTGACGGTGACCGCCTTGCGCGCCACCCCGGAGCAGGCCTCCCCGACCGTGGGGTGGGGTGTGATCGCGCCCTATGCCGCGCTGGACTTTGTCAACGACGGCACGGCCCTGGGGCCGGACAACCCGCGTGGCGCCAGGCAGGCTGCGACCCCGGCGCAGGCCTGGGCGACTCCGCCGGTGAGCGACCCCGGTCCGGCCCGCAGGGCGAGCCTGGCCCGCAGGGCGGGGACAGCCGGGGCTGTGGTGCTGGCGCTGGGCCTGGTGGGCTCCCGCATCCGGTCTGGGAACGCTTCCGGGAGCAGGTCCGCCCTGGGTGGTGGGGGTGGCAGCGCCCCGAGGCTGTGAGGGCGGGGCCGGTCACGCAGAGGCACTCTTAGTGATCCTAATCACAGCCGTGACGAAGAAGGGTCGAGACTGCGTATTTAACGTAGGGTTATCCGCGTGTGACCGCCGGGGGCTCCTGGCGGACTGCTTCTCGTGTCCGTGTTCTCAACGTTCCCAACGTTCTCGATGCTGTGGAGGCCTGTGGTGGCAGGAGCGGATATTCATATTGTCGCAGGCGATCTGGAGGCGCTGGCCGCGTCTCTGGACGGTGTGCGTGGCAGGATCGCTGCCCTGGACGTGTCCGCTCCCCTGGAGCCGGTGGGTGCAGCCATGCCCGGTTCGCTGAGCTCAGGAAGAGCCGGGAGCGCGGTGAGCCGCCTGGAGAGCCAGGGCCGGGTGCTGGGAGGCCGCTACGGGGCCGTGGGTGAGGGCACCCGGGCCCTGGTGTCCGCTCACCAGGCCAACGACGAGTCCGTGGCGCAGGGCGCGGAGTCAGTGGGAGCCTCGGCTGCTTCGGTGGGCCAGTGGGCGCGTTCCAGGGGACTGATGTGACATGGTGGCGTGGAGTGACGTCTGTGCGTGGCGGCCTGACCCCCTGGCGGAGGCCGGTGACGGGCTGAGGAGCCTGGAGGTGTCGTTGAGGGGCCTGGCGGATGAGGCGCAGGTGGCGGGCTCGCGGGTGGTCTCACTGGGTGCCGGCGTGGAGGCGGCGCGTGCGGCGCTGCACCGCTGCGGGGCGTGCCACGACGAGCTGGTGGAGGAGGTGGGAGCGCTGGCGCGTGCCACGGCTGAGGCGTGTGAGGGCGTGGTGGAGGTGCGGCGCAGGGTGCTGGACTGCCAGGACTTTGCTGAGGCGCGGCCCTACCTGGCGCTGGGTGGTGACGGGTCGGTGTCGGTGTCGCTGGTGTCTGCTGCTACGGCTGGTGGTTCTGGTGGCCTGGCTTCGGGGGCTGCGGCTTCTGGGCAGGCGGTGGCCGTGGGGCTGGGTGGTGCCGTGGTGGAGGCGGCCCGGGCCCAGGCTGAGGCGGTTGAGCTGGAGGCGATGGTGGCCTCGGCTCTGGCCCTGGCCACCGAGGTCGATGAGGACTACGCCAGCGCCCTGGCCGGGGGGCAGGCGGCGGCCTCCGGGGCTGCTCACGCCTCTGGTGGTCGCGGTGGTCGCGGCGGTCAGGAGGACCAGGGCGGCCCCACGGTGGGTACTGGCCTGGGTGAGCCGGTTCCTGGTGAGGAGGCGGAGATGCCCGGAGTGGACCCCTGGGTCTACCCCGGGGACTCTGAGTTGGAGGGCTCGGGGGAGCACGGGCAGCGGTGGCCGAATCCCATGGACTTCCTGGTCCATGAGGCGGCCAAGGGCGCGGCGGTGGCGTTGTCGACGACGTGGCCGGACGCGGCTATGAACCTCCTGCACTACCTGAACAACAGCGGGGCACCCAAGCACGTCAACGTGGACAAGATGCTGGAGGACACGACGAGCCTGGGCGCGGAGGCGGAGAAGGTGGTTACGAGGACGGTGGGTGAGGCGGTGGAGGACGCCCGGGCTAGCGGGGCGGACGGGCCGGTGACCTACCCCTTCACCACCGAGTGGGAGGGGTACTACATCCACTCCTGGGAGGACCAGAACTGGTTCTACGCCACGGCCGGGGGGTGGTACGCCACGGAGGGCACGGTCACGGTCTACCCGCCCACGCAGGACAACCCGGAGTGGACCTACTCCTACGACTACCGTGTCCACGTAGCGGACCGCTACAACTGGGACGGGCAGAAGTCGACCCAGATCCTCGGTATGAGGATCAGTGACGAGCAGCTTCAGGAGCTGCACCAGGCGGGGATTGCCCAGGAGTATGACCTGGTGGGGCAGTCGTCGGTGATGAGTGGGAGTGGGCCGTGAGTCGGGGGGCTGTGGTGCGTCATGTGGTGGTGGCGGTGTGTCTGGTGGTGTGTGTGGTCCTGTGCGGGTGGGGGTTCCTGGTGCGTGAGGACGCGCGGGCCAGGAGGATGATCGCCCAGGCGTCGGCGTCGGCTAGTGCTGCGGGTGTGCAGGTGGGGGCTCCCTACCCGGCGGACGTGGACCACCTGGAGGAGATCCTGTCCATTGAGCCGGGGTACTCGCTGCCTGAGGGGGCGCGGGTGGTCTCGGTGGGGCCTGCGGTGCGGTTCGAGGAGGGGTTCCCGGGCGGGTGGGGGTATGTCATCGCCTTCACCGCCGAGGAGCAGGCCATCCGTGACTACGTGGACGCCGAGACGGTGTACTCCGGTGCCAATATCGAGAACCACCCGGTGGTGGACTCGACGCCGATGCGCGTGCAGCTGGCGGACCTGGACCTGGACAGTATCTCCCGGCCCTGGGATGAGGGGCTGGCCGGGGGAGGCAGTCTGGTTCTGGAGCGTCCGTTGGGGCGTGGGTGGCTGGTCATCCACAAGGGCGGGCGGTGACCGGTGGTGAGCGGGTCGTGAGTCGGGGTGTGGTGCGTCATGTGGTGGTGGCGGTGTGCCTGGTGGTGTGTGTGGTCCTGTGCGGGTGGGGGTTCCTGGTGCGTGAGGACGCGCGGGTCGGGAGGATGATTGCCCAGGCGTCGGCGTCGGCTAGTGCTGCGGGTGTGCAGGTGGGGGCTCCCTATCCGGCTGATGTGGATCACCTGGAGGAGATCCTGTCCATTGAGCCGGGGTACGTGCTTCCGGAGGGGGCGCGGGTGGTCTCGGTGGGGCCTGCGGTGCGGTTCGAGGAGGGGTTCCCGGGCGGGTGGGGGTATGTCATCGCCTTCACCGCCGAGGAGCAGGCCATCCGTGACTACGTGGACGCCGAGACGGCGCGCTTCGGTGCCAATATCGAGGACTACCCGGTGGTGGACTGGACGCCGGGGCCTGTGGAGCTGGCGGACCTGGACCTGGGCAGTATCTCCCGGCCCTGGGATGAGGGGCTGTCCGGGGGAGGCAGTCTGGTTCTGGAGCGTCCGCTGGGTCGTGGGTGGCTGGTCATCCACAAGGGCGGGCGGTGACCGGTGGTGAGCGGGTCGTGAGTCGGGGTGTGGTGCGTCATGTGGTGGTGGCGGTGTGCCTGGTGGTGTGCGCGGTCCTGTGCGGGTGGGGGTTCTTGGTGCGTGAGGACGCTCGGGTCGGGAGGATGATCGCGCAGGCCTCGGCGTCTAGTGCTGCGGGTGTGCAGGTGGGGGCTCCCTACCCGGCGGACACCGACCACCTGGGGGAGATCCTGTCCATCGAGCCGGGGTACTCGCTGCCTGAGGGGGCGCGGGTGGTCTCGGTGGGGCCTGCGGTGCGGTTCGAGGAGCGCTTCCCGGGCGGGTGGGGGTATGTCATCGCCTTCACTGCCGAGGAGCAGGCCATCCGTGACTACGTGGACGCCGAGACGGACCTGTCGGGTGACATTATCGAGGAGTACCCGGTGGTGGACTGGACGCCGGGGCCTGTGGAGCTGGCGGACCTGGACCTGGGCAGTATCTCCCGGCCCTGGCGGACGGGGCTGGCCGGGGGAGGCAGTCTGGTTCTGGAGCGTCCGCTGGGTCGTGGGTGGCTGGTCATCCACAAGGGCGGGCGGTGACCGGTGGTGAGCGGGTCGTGAGTCGTCGGTGAGGAGTGGGCCGTGAGTGGTGGGCGGGGGCTGGTTCGTGAGGTGGTGGCGGCTGCTGCTGCCTTGGTGGTGTGCGTGGTGGTGCTCCTGGGGGTCTATGTTGCGGGGCACCTGCTCCTGGGCGGTGCCCAGGCTGGGAGGGTTGAGGCGTCGGCTAGTGCTGCGGGTGTGCAGGTGGGGGCTCCCTATCCGGCGGACACCGACCACCTGGGGGAGATCCTGTCCATTGAGCCGGGGTACTCGCTGCCGGAGGGGGCGCGGGTGGTCTCGGTGGAGCCCGCTGTCAACTTTGCAGAGGGCTTCCCGGGCGGGTGGGGCTATGTCATCGCCTTCACCGCCGAGGAGCAGGCCATCCGTGACTACGTCACGGATCGTGTTGGCTATAAGTACATTGAGAGCCACCCGACGGCGGACCCGAGTGATGATGGTGTGGAGGATGTGGATCTTAGTGATGTGACGGCTCCGTGGGTGGGCGGGTTCGATAATGCCACGCTGGTTCTGGAGCGTCCGCTGGGGCGTGGGTGGCTGGTCATCCGCGGGGGCGGGCGGTGACCGGTCGCCGTGTGGCGGGGTCGCACGCTCCTGCCGGGGGGTGCGGCACCGTGGGAGGACCGGACCGGCCAGGTGCCGCCTTTGAGACGAGCCTCTACGGCGTAGGCGCGGGGCTGTCCGGGTCCTGCTGGTGGCTGGTGGGTGTTTCTTCTGTCTGGTTGGGGGGCTGGGTGAGGGTGGCGATTCGTTGGGGGCCGTGGGGGGTGGCGAGCTCGTGGCGGTGGTGGGGGTGGGTGGAGTAGTGGTGGAGGACGTTGTGGAGGTGGGTGTGGCTCAGGGGGAGGCAGTACATGGGGAAGCGCAAGGTCAGGCCGGTGCTGGTGGTGACGAGGGCCTCGTTGTACATGACGACGCTGGTGAGCGCGGGGGCCAGTTCCCAGGGGATCCAGGTCTCGTGGCGTCCTCCGGGCCACAGCCACACGCCCTCGGGGATGAGGGACAGGGCGGGTCTGCCTCGTCGGGTCATGGGGGTCTTGGCCCAGTAGTAGGTGGCCATGCCGATGTGGACGGCGATCAGTGCCTGGGCGAGGCCGTTGCCGTTGTAGTAGGGGCCTTGTGGGGTAAGCAGGATCATGCCCGCGGCCAGGGCGACGCCCACCAGCGCGCAGGCGGGTGGGACCTGCTCCCACATGAGCAGTCCCCAGTGGGTGGGGAAGACGGTGGCGCGGTGTGCCTGGTACCAGCGCTGATGGCAGGAGCGCCGTCGGCGCAGCAGCCACCACCGGCCCGTGGCCTGGGCGATGGTTGCCGCCCCGCTGGTGGTCAGGATGGCCACGGCGGGCAGCGCCCACATGAACAGCATCATCAGCACCAGCGCGGTGAACAGGGCCAGTGCTATAACCAGTTTCTCGATCTCCTGGGCCACCACCGCGTCGGCCTGGTCGTAGGGCACCACCCGCTGGGACCACCTCCCCCGACCCCGGCCACGCCCCGACAGCTCCTGCTGACTCACAACCGCCCCCTAGTTGTAGCGCCCGCCAGGCTGGCTCACGGCCTCGGCCAGCGAGTTCCAGGCGTCCTTGGCGGCGTCAGCAACAGAGCCAGCGGCGTCTTCAAGGCCCTCGTCAATCCTCTCACGAATATGAAGAGGAACTAACTGCTCGTAGGCATAGCCCACGCCTGTAGCGACAATAAAGGAAGTGCCTATCACCAGCAGGACCGGAGAACCAGCGAGCACTGCCGTGGCACCTGCTCCCGCTCCCGCGGCCACGAGCACCTGGGAGGAGGAGCCTCCTTGCGCGAGCTCGGTGCCGATGAAGCCGACCGTGACGAGGACGTTGGCACGTCTGGCGAGCTGGTTGCCTGTCTGCTGCAGGTCCCCCGCCTTGTTCGTCCAGCGCGTCAGTAGCCGGGAGTTGTCGATGACCCGGTCGATCTCCGCCTGGGTCGGGGACAGGGGGCTCTTGAAATGCAGGCTCCTGGACTGGTTCGCCCCCTTCATCAGCGCCTTGCTGTGCGCCTTGTTCCTCAGGGCGGCCGCCTTGTCCCCGTAGTGGTTCTTGATCTCGGTCTCTGTGCCCTTGGCGGCGATGTCGCCGACCGTGCTGCGGACACCGCTCAGCAGCGTGTCGACGAGGACCTCGGCCTCGGCGAGGACCAGGTTGTCGGTAATCCAGGTCTCCAGCTCGTCGCGGGTGTGGGCCACGTCCTCACGCAGCTCGTCAAAGACCTCCTTCCTGGCCAGGTAGTCCTCATAGGCGTCGTGAGCAGCCTGCCACTGCTCGGCCTGCTTGGTGGTGGCGTCCTTCGGCTTGCTGCCGGGGTCGTCTACGGGGGTGGGCGCGTGGATGAGGTAGCCGCTCACTGTCAGGCCACTATCGCGTGCCCGGCCCCGGTGGCCGGTCATGTCGTCCTGGCGCCAGCCCAGCTGGTCGGCGAAGGCCCGCACCACGTCGGCCGCCTTCAGCGCCCGCTCGAAGGCGTCGTAGCTGGTTGACCGGAGGCGGACGGCGTAGTCCGTGACCGCCTCGGCGGTCTGCCCGGCCAGGTGGTCCCGCGCGTCCTCCTTGCAGTCGTTGAACAGCCCGTCGGCGTCGTAGAAGCTGGCCTTGAGCTCGTAGAGCCAGTCCGCCGCCGAGTGCACGGAGGCGGGGCTTCCGGGGATCTCGGTGTCGATGGTCTCGGTTCCTGTGCTGGCCGTGTCAGTCACGACATGTCCTCCGCCATGCTCCGGAACGTCTGGGCGACGTCCTCGTCGTAGCCGGTGATGAGGTCCACCGCGTCCTTCATGTGGGTGGCGCCCAGCTCGGCGGCCTGGGCCAGGGTGCCCGCGTCCTCACCCAGCTTAGCCAGCATGCTCATGACGAAGTCGGCCCCGTCCCCACCGTCCACCGACTCCGGCATGGTCGGTGCCTGCTCCTCCAGGGTGTCCTGCGCGTCACTGAAGGTGGAGGTGATACGTGCCGCGTAGTCGACGTCGATCTCCAGGTCCCGGCTCACCGTGCTGCCTCCTGCTGGCCGGGCTGGCGCCACAGCTCGCGCGGCACCTCGGGGTCCAGGTAGATCACCTGGTAGGGCTGCACCGAGTCCAGGTCCCCCAGCCGGTCGGTGGGGTAGAGGACCCAGGGCTGGTGGGGTCCCATGCCCCGCACCAGGCGGTCCAGGGCCGTGTAGGCCAGCAGCGCCACGCGCCCGTCCTGGGTCTGGCGCAGCTCGATCTCCGCCCCGTAGGCGCTGCTGCCCCCGGTTGAGGGCAGATAGACCACCGGTGGGACCACCGGCTTGGAGGGCGGCTGGTGACCAGGCCCGCCTGCCGGGACTGGGGGACCTGTTCGTGCGCCGGGGTATACCCCTGGCTCAGTCCGGTGTATATCCACACCGTGATGCTACGTGACTGGATCGTGACTGTCTAGCGCCGCACGGTTTTTGTCACTCCTGCGCCGCCTCCAGGGCCTGCTCCAGGTCCGCCACCAGGTCCGCGGCGTGCTCCACGCCCACGCTCAGGCGCACCAGGTGGTCGGTCAGCCCGTAGGCGGCGCGCACCTCTTCGGGCACGTCCATGTGGGTCTGCGCCACCGGACAGGTCACCAGGGACTCCACCCCGCCCAGGGACTCCGTGAAGGTGAACACCCGCACCGCCCCCAGGAAGGCCGCCACGTCCACCGACTCCGCCAGCTCGACGCTGACCATCCCCGAACGCCCCGGGTAGAGCACCCGGGCCACCGCCGGGCTGGCCTCCAGGGCCGCCACCACGGCGCGGGCGTTGGCCTCGTGACGCTCCAGGCGCAGCGCCAGCGTCTTGAGCCCACGCAGCAGCAGGAAGCAGTCGAAGGGCCCCAGCGTGGCTCCGGTAGTATTCAGTCGATAGCTCAGGCGCTCCGCCAGGTCGTTGTCGCCGACCACCACCACCCCGGCCATGACGTCGTTGTGGCCGCCCAGGTACTTGGTGGCCGAGTGCACCACCAGGTCCGCCCCCTCCTCCAGGGGCCGCTGGCGCAGCGGGGTGAGGAAGGTGTTGTCCACCACCAGCCTGGCCCCGGCGGCGTGGGCCAGCTGCGCCGCCTCACGGATGTCGATCTCCGTCATCATCGGGTTGGTGGGCGACTCGATGACCACCAGGGAGGCAGGCGTGGCCAGGGCGGCACGCAGCCCCTCGATACCCACCACGAAGTCCACCGTGTAGGAGCCCTCCTCGTCCAGGACCTCCAGGTAGCGGAAGGACCCCCCGTAGAGGTCCTGGAGGGCCACGACCCGGCTGCCGTGGGGCGCCAGAGTCAGCACCGCCAGCTCCAGGGCCGCCATGCCTGAGGACAGGGCGAAGCCCGCCGTCCCGCCCTCCAGCTGCGCCAGGGCGTCCTGGAGGACGTCGCGGGTGGGGTTGGCCGTGCGCGTGTAGTCGTAGCCGGTGGACTGCTGCAGCCCTGGGTGCCCGTAGGCGGTGGACAGGTGGATCGGGGTGGTGACCGCCCCGGTGGCCGGGTCCGTGCCGGTGCCCGCCTGGACCAGCAGCGTCTCCAGGTGCAGCCTGGCGGTGTGCGGGTCGTCGGCGGGCGGGGTGGTCGGGTGGTGGTGGACGGGGAAGGTGCGGCAGGCGGGCTGCTGGCTGGCCAGTGGCTCAGGCAGTGGCTTGCTCAGGGGCTCGGTCATGGCTGTGCTCTCCTGTGTGGTGGTCGCTGTGGTGGCGGGGCGTCGCATGAGGGCGGTAGGGGGTCGTGCCTGCGGGCTGGCGATGTCGGCCCGGGGTCGCCCCAGGTCGGGCACAAGGCGGCTGGCGACGGAAGGGATGGCAGGGAGGGCTAGGCGGACAGCCGTCTGCCGTGGTTGGCCTCGGCCAGCAGAGCGGACACCGCCGCCTCCAGGCGGTCCAGGGCGTCGTCGAGGGTGACGCGCGGGCAGGCCACGTTGAGCCGGGTGAACCCCTCCCCGCCGGTGCCGAACATGCGGCCGTCGTCGAGCCACAGCCCGGCCTGGTAGGTCATGATTGGGTCCAGGTCGTTGGCACCCAGCCCTGTGCGCTCCAGCAGGTCGCGGCAGTCCAGCCACAGCAGGTAGGTGCCCTCCGCCGGGCACAGGCTCACCCCGGGCACGGTCTCCAGGCGCTGCGCCACGTGCTCGCGTGCCGACTGGACATGGTCCCGCAGGGAGTCCAGCCAGGCCTCCCCCGACTCGTAGGCGGCCCGGCAGGCCACCAGCCCCAGGGCGTTGGGCTGGGAGTAGCCGGTCGCGGCCAGTTCGCGTCGGAAGGCGGCCCGCAGCAGGGGGCTGCTCACCAGGATGTTGGCCACCTGCAGCCCGGCCAGGTTGAAGGACTTCGACGGGGAGGTGCAGGTCAGTGTCCTGGCCGAGGTCTCCTCGTCCAGGGAGGCGAAGGGGGTGGTGGCGTGGCCTGGCAGGGCCAGGTCGGCGTGCACCTCGTCGGAGACGACGGTGACGTCGTAGCGGTGGGCCAGGGCCGCTAGGGCCTCTAGCTCGGGGCGGGTCCACACCCGGCCCACCGGGTTGTGCGGGTTGCACAGGATCAGCAGGCGGGCGCCCGAGGTGCGCAGTGTGGCCTCCAGGGCGGCCAGGTCCCGCTGGTAGCGGCCCCGGGTGTCCTGGACCAGCGGCGCGCTGGCTACCACGCGGCCGTTGGCCTCCACCACCTCCCGGAAGGGGTAGTAGACGGGCTCCTCGATGACGACCGCCTCACCGGGGGCGGTGCAGGCCCGCACCGCCAGGGCCAGGGCGGGAACCACTCCGGGTGTCACTGTGTTCCAGGAGGGGTCCACCTTCCAGCCGTAGCGGCGGGCCATCCAGCCGACCAGGGCGGTGTGGTAGGCGGCGTCAGGCTCGGAGTAGCCAAAGACGCCGTGGCGGGTGCGCCACAGCAGCGCGCTGACGACCGAGGGCGCGGTGGCATGGTCCATGTCAGCCACCCACAGGGGCAGGGCGTCCTCGGGGCGTCCGCGCTGGGAGGCGAAGTCCCACTTCAGGCTGGCCGTCCCGCGGCGGTCGCGGACCAGGTCGAAGTCGGCGGGCGGCGTGGTCGTCGCAGGGGGGTAGTGGCCGAGCCCGGGCGCGTGCTGGCTGGGGCCTCCCCGCCCTGGCCTGAGACCGAGAGGTGAGATGGTCGGGGCGGCGGGCTGCGTGACGGTGTGGGTAACAGGGTGAGTAACGGGCTGGGTGGCGGTGGTCGGTGGTGTGGTCAGTGGCATGCGTGCGTCCTGGGTCGAGCCACCTTTGTTGGCGTACGCGGCTGCGCGAGTCCGCGGACGGCGGGTGGCTGGCGTGAGGGGCGGGCAGGAGATAAACACGGAGCGCACCGGGGCTCCTCCGCGGAGTACGACGGGCGGGGGCAGGGCTCCGCCCGGACTCTGGCCGTTACGTGGACGGACAGCGACGGCTGGCGCTGTCAGCGCATGCGCATTCGACCCGCGCTGAGGGGACGCACTGTCATCGTGCGGGCCTGAGGCGTCGAGGTCGTCATGGTGCGCAGTGTAGCGCGGGCGTCGGCCTGCCGTCATCCCGGGCTGGGCGGGGCGGTGTCGGCACAGGGACGATCGGCACAGGGACGGCGGCCGTGCTGCTGACCGCAGAGCGGCGTGGAGTATTGGGGTGGTGCGGGCTACGGAGGAGAACAGGCGCATGAGCGTGAACCGGGACCGTAAGACGAGCCTGAGTGCTCACGGCCGTTCACAGGTCACCTGGCTGTTTCGGGACGCGCCGATGCAGCCCAACGTCCTGCTACAGCTGCCGCCAACGGTCGTCTCGCTGCACCGGGTGAGGCGGTAGTGTCCCCTGCACCGCTGCTGCCTCGCCAGTAGGTCAGCAGTGTGCGGCAGGGGTCTAGCTGACTGCCCGCAACCGCCCGCCTGTACCTGTGCCCCAGCTGGGCACAGCCCCCAGCGCCTCGGCAACTGACCTGCCTATCGCCTCGGCGGCCGGTGGCGGGAAGGCGTTGCCGATCTGCCGGTAGACTGAGGTCTTACGTCCGGCGAACTCCCATGCCGGGTCAAAGCCCTGGAGCCGGGCCGTCATCTGGTTGGTGAGCCTGGGGATGTGGTCCACCGGTGTGTCTGCTGCGGGTGCGGCGTCGGCGATCCCCTTCCCGTCGACACCAAGCGCTAGCCAGGCCTGCTTTGCTCGTGTGGGTCCAAGGTCGGCCCCGCCGTGCTTCTTGGAGCCGCCGACCAGCGTGGGTGCAATGCTGTTGGCTCTCCTGGCCCAGGCCTCAGCTCCCCGCCACCCGCGGGAGCCCATGAGCGGGCCGAGTACCTCACCGACCGTGGGTGGGGTGCCACACGCGCGCGGCCACTCGAACCGGCGGCGGCTGCGACGTCGCATCGCCACGAGGATGAACCGGGGCCGCAACTGGGGGACGCCAAACTCGCTGGAGTTTAGCAGCTGCCAGTCGGCGTCGTAGCCCATGGTGTCGAGGGCGGCAAGGATCGATTGCCGGTAGGGGGCAAAGCGTGCGGAGGCCAGCCCCTTGACGTTCTCCAGCATGACTGCGGAGGGACGAGCCTCACGGACCAGGCGGATCGCCTCCGGGAAGAGGTCGCGCTCGTCGTCGGCCCCCAGCTGCCTACCGGCGATGGAGAACGGTGGGCAGGGCACCCCGCCGACCAGGAGGTCGATGCCCCTGTGGTCACGCCCGCTGATGTCGCGCACGTCCCCCTCGTGGACGTGCCAGGAGGGGCGGTTGAGCCGTAGCGTCGCAGCCGCGTCCCGGTCGATCTCCACGGCCAGGCGGTGGCTGAACCCGGCCGCCTCCAGCCCGGAGGACTGGCCGCCCGCACCCGCACAGATCTCCAGCACACTCAGCTCGGGGTTGCGTCGCACGTGCCCTATTCCTCTCATCACGGTGGCTGGTTTCCCAGGAAGGCGGGGGAGCGAGACCATGCTGCCACCAGGCTGCGACACCGTCTCACGTCCGGGAACGGCTACCACGGCTGCTGACCGGCGGCAAAGTAAGTCCCCCGTGGGCGGGGCCGACGGGGGACTGTCATGGTGGCGGAGGATGGGGGATTCGAACCCCCGAGGGCTTGCACCCAACACGCTTTCCAAGCGTGCGCCATAGGCCACTAGGCGAATCCTCCAGGTCTCACAGGCGCTCTCGCTCTCACGGGCGTGCTGCGCGACGGAACGTGAGCATAGCCGAGGTTCGCCAGCCGCTGCCAGTTGCCTACGACCGGCTGCACGTGCGATCGGTCACGGCGCCGTCGGCGCCGGTTCCCAGGTGCGACGGCGGTGCATATCCGCTATGCTGCCACCCGGCCCCTCGTGCGGCGTCATCCTGCGAATCCCCCCAGGACCGGAAGGTAGCAAGGGTAAGGAGGCTCTGACGGGTGCGCGAGGGGTCCTCACGTCCTGGCACCAGGAGGCCGGGGGGCAGCAAGGAGCAGCAGCCCCCCGGGTGCCGCAGTGCCCGGCGGCCTGCCAGGTGCGCCCGCACTGTCGTGTCCGGGGCCGTCGCGCCGCACAGGCTCAGCCAAGCCGTCTAGAGTCGGAGCGTGACCACCGCCCTGTACCGCCGCTACCGCCCCGACACCTTCCAGGACGTCATCGGACAGGACCACGTGACTGCCCCGCTCATGGCAGCGCTGCGCGCGGACCGTGTCACCCACGCCTACCTGTTCTCCGGCCCCCGCGGCTGCGGGAAGACGACCTCGGCCCGCATCCTGGCCCGGTGCCTCAACTGCGAGCAGGCGCCGACCGACGCCCCCTGCGGGGAGTGCCCCTCCTGCCGGGACCTGGCTACCGGCGGCCCGGGTAGCCTGGACGTCGTCGAGATCGACGCTGCCAGCCACAACGGCGTCGACGATGCCCGGGACCTGCGGGAGCGAGCCGCCTTCGCCCCGGCCCGGGACCGCTACAAGGTCTTTATCCTCGATGAGGCTCACATGGTGACCGCCCAAGGCTTCAACGCCCTGCTCAAGCTGGTGGAGGAGCCCCCGACCCACGTGAAGTTCATCTTCGCCACCACTGAGCCGGACAAGGTTATCGGCACGATCCGCTCCCGTACCCACCACTACCCCTTCCGGCTGGTGCCGCCCGACGTCCTGGAGGACTACCTGGGCCAGCTGTGCGATGCCGAGGGGGTCTCGGTGGGGCCGGGTGTCTTTCCCCTGGTGGTGCGTGCCGGCGGCGGCTCCGTGCGCGACACCCTGTCGGTCATGGACCAGCTCATCGGCGGCGCGGTTGACGGGAGCGTGGACTACCAGCGGGCCGTGGCCCTCCTGGGCTACACCGACACCACCCTGCTGGACCAGTGTGTGGACGCCGTGGCCGCAGCCGATGGCAGCGGCGTCTTCCGGGTGGTGGAGCGGGTGGTGACCTCCGGGCACGACCCCCGCCGGTTCGTGGAGGACCTGCTCCAGCGCCTGCGCGACCTGCTGGTCATCGCGCTGGCTGGCTCGCAGGCAGGGCCTGCGCTCGGCTCCCTCCCCGCCGACCAGCTGGCGCGGATGGAGGCCCAGGCGCGCACCCTGGGGGCCGCGGCACTCTCGCGTGCCGCGGACACCACCGCCCAGGCTCTGGGCTCCATGGTGGGGGCCACCTCACCGCGGCTGCAGCTGGAGCTGCTCATGGCCCGTCTCCTTCTGCCCGGGGCTGTTCCCGGGGCTGCGGCACCCTCCGCCGACGGCCAGGCTCCCGCCGTGGGCCAGCCCGTGCGCCCCCTGCCGACGTCCACGCCGGGTACTTCTGCGCCGACGGCCTCCCCGGTCCCCCCTGCGCCGACAGCGCCACCGTCAGCCTCGGAAGCCGAGGCGGCGCCCCAGGCGGTCCAGGGCCAGGGCACGCAGACGTCTCCAGGTGCCGTTCCTGGCGCCACGGAGCCCCTCTCGGCTTCCCAACCCTCTCCACCCCGCCCCGGTGACGGACAAGGAGCGCCGGGAGCGGCGGAGGCGGAGATGATCCGCACCCGCTGGGAGGAGGTCCTGGAGGCGGCCAAGCGCTCCCGGCGCGCGACCTGGGCGCTGGTGGGGCCGAACTCCCAGCCGGGGTCCCTGCGGGAGGGTGCCCTCACCCTGTTGTTCACCGCTCCGGGGCTGGTCGGAGCCTTCGAGAACGGAGGCCACGGCCCGGTCCTGTCCGCTGCGATCCACCAGGCCCTCGGGCTCCAGGTTGACGTGCACGCGGTCCTCGTCGGCGGTGACGGCCCAGGGGGCGGCGGCTCCCGAAGTGGCCACTGGAACAGTACCCAGGCCGGTGCGGGCGCCGCCCCGGTCGCCTGGGACCGCTCTCAGGCCGGTGCGGCCGGTCCTGTGGCCAGTCGCGACCAGGGGATGCCCCGGGCTGCTGACCAGGGTGCCCGGGAGGACCAGGAGCCCCCGCTCCCCCCGGAGGAGCCGCCTGTGCGGCTCCCGGAACCCCCCGGGCAGGGCTGGGACCCGGTGGCAGGTGCCGACGGCGTCCAGGAAGAGCCTGCTCCTGCTGGTCAAGGGACCCGGGGCGAGGCCTACGGCGGTGCCGCAGGCGCGTGGACTCCCGGGCCAGGGGCCTCGGTACCAGACCCTGACGACGGCTGGGGGCCGGTTGCCGTGCCGGGAGGTGGAGGTGCTGTGCACTCGGCCCCGGAGCTGACGGGGCGGACCCGTCAGCCCGTCTCGGGGGTCCCTGCGGGCGGGGCCTCCTCGCCGCCCCCGTCGTCCGTGTCCCTGCCGTCCCCAGCCTCCTCCCAGGAGTCTGCCCTCCAGGAGCCTCCCCTGGCTCCGGTCCGTCGCCTGCACGCCCTGCCGGACCTGCCTGCTGCCGTCAGCCCTGGCCCGTCAGGCCCTGGCCCGTCTGCGGCTAGTGCTGACGTCTTTGACCAGGTGGGCGAGAGGCCCTCCCGCCCACCGCTGGGGCTGGCTCCGGCCACCTGGGACGGGCCCGCACAGCCGGCGCAGACCTTCTCTGACGGGGTCCCCCTGCCTGAGGAGCCCGGGGACCAGGAGGAACCCGCTGCCGAGGGCGCACTTGCCGAGCGCGACGGGGCCGACGACACGTGGGCACCCACCGGCGCTGCGGGGTCCAGGCTTGCGGCTGCTATGGCGGCCGCGCGTGCAGCCGCCCAGGAGCCCGACGACCACTCCGCCCTGGCGGAGGACACCCCCAGTGAGGACGACGAGGACGCCGAGGACGCCGGCGTGGTCGGCCTGGAGGTCGTCAAGCGGGTCCTGGGCGCTACCGTCATCGAGGAGGTCACCGTGACCCAGGAGGGGTACTGAGATGCCTGCTGTCTACGAGGGTGCCGTCCAGGACCTTATCGACGAGCTGGGGGAGCTGCCCGGCGTGGGGCCGAAGTCCGCCCAGCGCATGGCCTTCCACGTCCTGTCGGCGGACACCGCGGCTGTGGAGCGCCTTATTGAGGCGCTGCGCGCGGTCAAGGCCCGCGTGCGCTTCTGCGAGACCTGCGGCAACATCGCCGAGGAGGCCCGGTGCGCCGTCTGCCGCGACCCCAGGCGCGACCCCCGGGTCATCTGCGTGGTGGAGGAGCCCAAGGACGTGGTAGCAATCGAGCGCACCCGGGAGTACCGGGGGCTGTACCACGTCCTGGGCGGGGCCATCGACCCGATCAACGGGGTGGGGCCCGACGACCTGCGCGTGCGCGAGCTCTTCACCCGGCTGGGCGACGGGCAGGTCGAGGAGGTCATCCTGGCCACTGACCCTGACGTGGTGGGGGAGGCGACGGCTGCCTACCTGACCCGCATGCTGCACACGATGTCCGTGCCCGTGTCCCGTCTGGCCTCAGGACTGCCGGTGGGCAGCGACCTGGAGTACGCCGACGAGGTCACCCTGGGCCGGGCCTTCGAGGGGCGCCGCCGCGTGGAGGAGTGAGGCGGCGCCTGCCTGTCCTGGGGCTGCGCGGCCCGGGGGGTCTGGCAGCCAGGTCCGCTTGCCAGGTCACAGCGTGACGGTGTCCGTGTCTCAGTCTGCTGACGTCGTGTTGTGAGCAGCGTCCTGCGGGAGGAGCCGGGTATACGGTTCAACCTATTATCCACGGGACGATGTCCTACCTGGGGACAAGGAGTCATGATGTGTACAGCGCTGCGCTTCTCTGACGTCCAGGGGCACATGTACTTCGGTCGCAACCTGGACTGGAGCCAGGGCTACGGCCAGCGTGTGGTCGTGACACCCACTGGTTACGGGCCCAGATCGCCTTTTGGGGCTGTCCCGGAGATCAGGTACCCGGTGATTGGCATGGGTATCGTCGTCGACGACGTCCCCCTCTACTTCGACGCCGCCAATAACCAGGGGCTGGCGGTCGCGGGACTGAACTTTCCTGGCTACGCGCAGTACGCCACTGGTCCTGTCGACGGCATGACCAGTGTCGCCGCCTACGAGTTCCCGCTGTGGGTGGCCGCGGGCTTCGCCTCGGTTGACGAGGTCGAGGAGGCCCTGGCCAGCACGGTCGTGGTGGACCGTCCGGTCAACGATGATCTGCCCTCCTCCATGCTGCACTGGATCATCGGTGACTCCACCCGGTCGATCGTGGTGGAGCACACCGCCGAGGGCCTCCAGGTGTTCCACGACGACCTTGACGTGCTGGCGAACCAGCCTGGGTTCGCCTACCACGCCGAGAACGTTCGCAGCTATCTCAACGTGGTCAGCGACGTGCCCGACCCGGTGACGTGGGCGAGCTCCCGGCTGGTGCCCTACGGCTCGGGCGGTGGCATGCGCGGGTTGCCAGGTGACTACTACTCGCCCTCTCGGTTCGTGCGCGCCGCCTACCTGAACGCCCACTACCCGACCAAGACCACCGAGGAGGACAACGTCAGCCGTCTGTTCCACTCGCTGGCGGGGGTGGCCATGATCGACGGCGCGGCCCGCATGGGTGACGGACGCTACGAGATTACCGTCTACACCGGTGGCTTCTCCTCACGCACGAGCACCTACTACTACTCCACCTACGAGGACCCTGCGGTGCGCGCGGTGGCCATGGGTGACTACGACCTCACCGGCACGGAGCTGGTCCAGGTCGAGGCCTGAGCCCACAGGTGCCGGGTTGAGGGCACGAGGGCACCCGAGCAGGTTGCGGTGGCGGTCCCGAGCCCAGGTGCGTCGGGATGGGCGGCTGGTCCAGGCTTTTTCGGACCAACGCGCCTCAGGCCATGCGGATGCCACGGGCAAGGTGCCCGGCGGGGACGGCGAGCTCGCGGGAGGCCGTCTCTGTCGCCCCCCACCCCAGTACCAGGAGGACCAGCAGCGTGGTCGGCCAGAAGGGCGACAGGTCGGAGGCGACGTCTCTGGTCCTGGCGCGGCCAGCCCTGGCTGGAGCGGGGTCGGAGGGCGAGGAGCAGTCGTCGTAGACCACCTGTGAGGGCGAGGGGACACGCATCCGGTTTACTGCCTGACCCAGCTCCGCCAGCGGGGTCTCCTGGCTACGGTCCCTGCTGCGGCCCTCCCGGGCGGAGACGTCGCTGAGGGCGGCGAAGGGGTTGGGGGCTACCATCCACCATATCCGCTCCGTGCGGAAGATCGTGTCGGTGCGGGTACTAGGCTCGGCGGCGCACACGGTCTGGGTGCTCGTAGAGGCGCCGTAGTCGATCCGGTAGTGGACCACGGTCTGGTCGTCCCGGACGGCGGCAGAGGACGCCGTCAGCACGATGGGGGTGCCGATGACCAGCGTGGCCACTGCCAGGTAGGTGAGGACGGCGGAGGCCGAGGTCCGTGCGGCCAGGCTGGAGAATCCCAGGCCGATCCCGCAGACAGCCCCCAGCGTGGTCACCAGCACCAGGAGGTGTCCCAGGAGGACCTGCCAGGTCGCCCCTCCCAGGCCAGCCAGGACCACCAGGAACGGCAGCGCCACCGCGAGGAAGGCTATGGCCGCCAGCCAGGCGGCCACGAGCTTGCCCACCGCGATCTCCCGGCTGCGCAGCGCCGTGGCCTGGACCAGCGCCAGGGTGGCGTCGGCCCTGTCTCCGTTGACGGAGGTGGCCGACAGCGTCGGGGCCACGATCAGCCCCACGCCCAGGACGAAGCACAGCACCGTGTCGTAGAGGAGCGGGGCCACCGCCGCCAGGCCCGTCCCGGAGGTTACGGCCGCGCTGCCCAGTCCCAGGACCATGAGGAGCAGCACCGTGCCCCAGGCCGCCAGCATCACCTGCCAGCGGGTGGCCCGGACCCGCCGCCTGAGCTCCAGCACGACGATGGTGCGCAGCCCCGACCAGCTCATCGGCGCTCCTCCTCCAGGCTGAGGTAGGCCTCCTCCAGCCCGCCTCCGGCCGGGGCGAAGGACACCACCTCGACCCCTGCCTCCAGGGCGCTGCGCAGCAGGCGGGCCGCCGCCGCGTCGTCGGCCACGGCCAGGCGCAGGGCACCTTCCGGGGTGGTCCGTGCCTGCGGGAGGGACTCCTGCGCCCAGCGTGCCAGCGCGAGGGTGTTGAGCGCCCGCATCCGCCAGGTCCGCTCCAGCGGCACAGGGACGACGGTGCTGCCCTGCGTCCCGCTCTCCCCGGCTTGCGGGCTGCTGGCCTCCGGTCCCGTCGCCAAGGTCCCTGCCCGGGGTTCCGAAGGCAGCTCTGGCGCGCCTCTCGGAGAGCCTGTCGGGGAGGACGGGGCCAGGGCGGATCCGTGTGCCATGAAGATGACGCCGTCGACGACCTCTTCCAGCTCTGACAGGATGTGGCTGGAGACCAGGACGGTGGTGCCCTGGGAGGCGAGGTCGCGCAGCAGGGTACGCAGGTCGGCCCGGGAGCGGGGGTCCATGCCGGAGGCGGGCTCGTCGAGCAGCAGCACCTGAGGGCTGTGGACCAGGGCACGGGCCAGGCCCAGGCGCTGCCTCTGACCCAGGGACAGGACCCGCGCGGGGGTGTGGGCCATGTCGGAGAGGTAGACCAGGGAGAGCATCTGGTCGGCGCGGTCCCGGGCGGTGCGGGAGTCCAGACCCTGGGCGGCGGCAAAGGTCATGAGGATCTCCGTGCAGGTCAGGGAGTCCCAGGTGCCGAAGGTGTCGGGCATCCACCCCACGGCCCGGTGCACCTCACGTGGCTGGGTGACAGGGTCCAGTCCCGCGACCCTGATGGATCCGGAGTCCGGCCGCAGCAGGGCGGCCAGCATGAGCAGGAGCGTGGTCTTGCCTGCGCCGTTGGGCCCCACCAGACCGGTCACGCTGCCGCTGGGCACCGAGATGCTCAGCCGACTCACCGCAGGCACGGAGTCGAAGGACCGGGTGACCCCGCAGGCCTGGATGCTCATGGACTCATCATATGGCGGGTGCCCCTGCCGACACCCGGGCGTAACGGAGGCGACGTAGGCTGTGCCCAGGCCACGCCGCTGTGGGCGCCGTCCGCGGTGAGGGCACTGCAAGCCCTCACACCCCCGGCCGTCCCCGGACGTCCAGGGACGTACCAGCGCGGCTGCTGCGCCCGCCGCGACGCGGCAGCGCAGGTGGTACCGGACTCGAGGAGCAGCCCGCATGGCACTGGTCGTCCAGAAGTACGGCGGATCGTCCGTCAGCGACATCGAGGCGATGCGCCGTGTCGCCCGGCGCGTGGTCGCCACGCGTGAGGCAGGAAACACTGTCGTCGTCGTGGTGTCCGCCATGGGTGACACCACCGACGACCTACTCGACATGGCCGGCGCCCTGACCACGGACCCCCCGGCACGCGAGATGGACATCCTGCTCAGCGCGGGCGAGCGCATCTCCATGGCCCTGCTGGCCATGGCGGTGGGGGAGCTGGGCGTGCCGGCCCAGGCCTACACCGGAGCCCAGGCTGGGGTCCTCACCGACTCCCGGTACGGCCGGGCCTCGATCGTGGGCGTCCTGCCCGAGCGTGTCGCCCGTGCGGTCCAGGCTGGCGCTGTGGCTATCGTGGCGGGCTTCCAGGGGATCAACGAGGTTGAGGACGTCACCACCCTGGGCCGCGGCGGCTCCGACACCACGGCGGTGGCCCTGGCGGCGGCCCTCAACGCCGACGTGTGCGAGATCTACACCGACGTGGACGGCCTGTTCACCGCCGACCCGCGCATCGTGCCCACGGCCAGGCGCATCGAGGCCCTGTCCAGCGAGGAGACCCTGGAGCTGGCCGCCCACGGTGCCAAGATCCTCCACCTGCGGGCCGTGGAGTACGCCCGCCGCTTCGGGGTGCCCCTTCACGTGCGCTCCTCCTTCTCGGACAAGACCGGCACCTGGATCTACGACGGTACCCGCCGTGACGTCTTCGTGCCCCCCGTGGTCGCTGCCGGGATCGACGACGTCGTGGCTGCGGACTCAGCCGTCGACTCCGAAGACGCAGCAGTCTCGGTAGACGCGGTGGCTCCAGCAGTCCCAACAGCCCAAGCCGCAGGCTCGGCTGCTGGTGGCGCTGCCCCGGCTACCCGCCCCGGCCGCACGGTCCTGGACGGCGCTGCCACCGCTGACGTCGTTGACACCGCCCACCGCCACGCTATCGCCGCCAGGGCCCAGGCCCGCCCCCGCCCGTCCGCTAAGGAGGACCCCGTGGAAGCCCCCGTCATCTCCGGTATCGCCCACGACCGCAGCCAGGACAAGATCACCCTGGTGGGTGTGCCCGACGTCCCCGGCGCAGCCGCCCGTATCTTCGCCATCGTCGCCGGCGCGGGTACCAACATCGACATGATCGTCCAGGACGTCTCCGCCGAGGGCACCGGGCTGACCAACATCTCCTTCACCTGCCCCGACGGCGACTCCGCCTCGGCCCGCGCGGCCCTGGAGGCTGCCCAGGCTGAGCTGGGCTTCCGGTCCCTGCACTTCGACCCCAGAATCGGCAAGCTCTCCCTCGTGGGAGCGGGTATGCGCTCCCACCCGGGGGTCTCCGCCCGGTTCTTCAGCGCGCTCAGCCAGGCGGGTATCAACATCCACATGATCTCTACCTCCGAGATCCGTCTGTCGGTCGTGGTCGACGACGGTGTCCTCGATGAGGCCGTGCGCGCCGTCCACTCCGCCTTCGGCCTGGACGCCGAGGACACCGAGGCAGTCGTGTACGGGGGCACCGGCCGGTGAGCAGGACCTGCCAGCCTCAGGCAGGCCGTTGCCCCCAGCCTGTGCGCCGTCTCTGTACCCGGCCTGCCTCGCCGCGACACCGCGCCCGCTACGCTCGGTGACTACCAGCCAGCACACCTAGGAGCACACCCATGACCAGCAGCACCACTTCTGTCAACACCTACGTCGGCCCGGCTGACGGCGTCGTCCTCGCCGTGGTCGGAGCGACCGGCCAGGTGGGGCGGGTCATGCTCGCCATGCTGGAGGAGCGCGGCTTCCCGGCCCGTGGCGTGCGTTTCTTCTCCTCCGCCCGCTCCGCCGGGACTCTCGTGGGCTTCCGGGGCGCGCAGGTGGAGGTCGAGGACGTCGCCACCGCTGACCTCAGCGGTATCGACGTGGCGATCTTCTCCGCAGGTGCTGCTGCCTCGCGTGAGCACGCCCCGCGCTTCGCGGCTGCGGGTGCCGTCGTGGTGGACAACTCCTCGGCCTGGCGGCGCGATCCCCAGGTGCCGCTCGTCGTCAGCGAGGTCAACCCCCACGACCTGGGGGAGCGGCCCAAGGGCATCATCGCCAATCCTAACTGCACCACCATGGCAGCCATGCCCGCGCTCGCGGTCCTGCACCAGGAGGCCGGGCTCACCCGCCTGGTGGTCTCCACCTACCAGGCCGTCTCCGGCTCGGGGCGGGCAGGTGTCGCCGAGCTGGCCAGCCAGGTGCGCGCGGCCGTCGGCCAGGACCTGGAGGGGCTGGCCCGGGACGGGGGTGCCGTGGAGCTGCCTGGTCCCGAGGTCTACGTGGACACGATCGCCTTCAACGCGGTGGCCTGGGCGGGCAACGACGCGGGTGACGGCTCCGGGGAGACCGACGAGGAGCAGAAGCTGCGCCACGAGTCCCGCAAGATCCTGGGTATCCCCGAGCTGCTGGTCGCGGGCACCTGCGTGCGCGTGCCCGTGTTCAGCGGACACGGGCTGAGCGTGACCGCCGAGTTCGAGCGTGAGATCACGCCCCAGCGTGCCCGCGAGCTGCTGGAGGCGGCCCCGGGTGTCACCGTTGAGGACGTACCCAGCCCGCTGAGGGCGACGGGCCGGGACGGGACCTTCGTGGGACGCATTCGCGCCGACCAGTCCTGCGCCCCAGGGCGTGGCCTGCAGATGTTTGTCGTGGGTGACAACCTGCGCAAGGGGGCCGCCCTTAACGCCGTCGAGCTCGCCGAGCTGGTCGTGGACGAGATGAGGGTCTGAGAGCGCCCGGCCCCAGCCGCTTCCGTGCGGTGCCCCGGACTAGGACGCCTCCTGCCAGACGCGCGGGTCCAGGCCGTACTGGGCGGGTGCTCCCAGGTGCTCACGCAGCGTGGTCCCCTGGTAGTCCTCGTGGAACAGTCCGCGCTCACGCAGGATCGGGACCACCTCATCGACAAAGGTGTCGATCCCGTCCTCGTTGACGTCGGGTGACACCCAGAACCCGTCGCAGGCTCCTGCCTCGAACCACTCCTGCATGTAGTCGGCGACCACACAGGGCGGTCCGACCGGGGTCGGGTGGTAGTCGATGACTCCGTGGGCCAGGATGTCCCGAATGGTCCAGCCCTGCCGAGCCACCTCCAGGGCGCGCTGGGAGCGCGGGTCGAACCCGCTGGGCCGGGCGTCGGCCAGCTCGGCGTCGGTCAGCGGCCGGTCAACCTGCTCCGGCTCCAGGGGCAGTCCCAGCATGGCACCCAGGTAGGGGACCCGGCGGGGGGCGCTGACCTCGTCCAGGTGGCGCCTGCGGGCCAGCGCCTCCTCCACGGTGCTGCCGATCAGGGGCATGAGTCCGGCGAAGAACTTGACCTCGTCAGGGTTGCGACCGTACCGGTGCGCGGCCTGCCGGGCGGCCCGACGCTGTGCCCGGGCGTCCCCGATAGTGAAGGCTGCCCCGATGACCCCGCTGGCGTAGCGTCCGGCGATGGTCAGGCCGTACTCCCCGCCCCCGGCGGAGAAGATGACCGGCTGGCCCTGCTCGGACGGCGGGATAGGCAGCGGTCCCTGTGAGGCGATGTACTCCCCGCGCAGGCCGACCGGGCGGACCTGGTCCAGGTCGACGAAGCGGCCGGAGTCCTTGTCCCGGGTCCAGGCCTCCTCGCCCCAGCTGCCCCACAGGGCCTGGACGGCCTGGATCACCTCGTGCGCCCGGCCGTAGCGCACGGGGCGCTCGGCGATAGTCTGCCCGAAGTTGGCGGCGGCGGCTGGGTCCGCGGTGGTCACCGCGTTCCAGCCGAAGCGGCCGTGGGTGGTGACGTCAAGCGCCTTGTACTGGCGGGCGATGTTGTAGGGCTCGTTGAAGGTGGTGGTGCCAGTGACGACGAACCCGATTCGTGAGGTCTCGCGGGCCAAGGCCGCGACCGTGACCACCGGGTCGATGGTGGCCTGGGGGATGCCCTCGCCCATGGAGGGCGTGATCGCGAGGTTGTCCGGCAGGAAGAGGAAGTCGATGGTGCCGCGCTCTGCGGCCCGGGCGTAGCGGACCTGTGCCTCGATGTCGGTGTAGGCGGCTGGGTCCACGCCGGGGGCGCGCCAGGCGTTGGCCTGGGAGCCGTAGCCGGTGCCCAGGTGCATGCCGAGGATCATCTGTCGTGAGGTCGTGGTCATGGTGCTCCTGAGGTGCTGGTCGGTGTTCAGGCTGCCAAGTGGTGCAGCCCACGTGCATAGAAGATGAGGGGGTCGACGTCTCCATCCTGGTCGATCGCCAGGACGCGCATGAGGGCGATGTCGTGGTCCCCGGCCTCAATCACCCTCTCCGGTGCCACGCTCAGGGTGACGGGGGACCCCAGGAGGGAGGCGTCGTCGTCACGCAGCGCGCACTCCAGCCCGGTGAACCGCTGGGCGCTGGGGCCAGCCAGCTGTGACACCAGCGCGCTGTGCTCGGCGCCCAGGACGCTGATGCGCAGGAGGGGGGCCTGGCGCAGGCGCGGCCAGGTGGTGGAGGTCCGGGCGAAGGAGACCGACACCAGCGGCGGCTCCAGCGACACCGAGGTAAAGGAGCTGGCCAGCATGCCAGCGGGGGCTCCGTCGTCGTCCACAGCGGTGACCAGCACGATTCCGGTGGGATAGCTGGACAGTGCCCGGCGCAGGGCCTGGGGTGTGATAGGAGCGGCAGGACGTAGCGGCATCATGGGGCTCCATTCGCCTACGATGGTAAGTATCTCCGCAGCAAACAATATGGAGAGGCTCTCCGTTTATCAATGAAGCAGGAGTGTGATCCATGTCTGATCCGGCTCGGCTGGGTGCGCGCGCGGTGTCTGAGAGCGCGCGGCGTCGCGTGCGTGCTGACGCGCGGCGGAACCGGGAGAGGATCCTCGTCGTGGCTGAGCAGGTCTTTGCCAGGGAGGGACTCGAGGCCCCGATGGACGTCATCGCCAAGGGTGCCGGGGTGGGGGCAGGGACTCTCTACCGCCACTTTCCCACCAAGCAGGACCTGCTGAGCGAGATCCTGGAGGCCCGGTTCACCGACCTGGCGCGCAGGCGCCAGGAGATTGAAGCCGCAGCCGGGTCCTCCGGTGAGGCCCTGGAGCAGTGGCTGGAGGCGGTCGGGGAGTGGATGCGCGCCTATGACGGCCTGCCGCAGCCGCTGCGGGACGCCTACGTCAGCGGTTCGTCCCCGCTGTCCCCCACCTGCGAGGAAGTGATCGAGATGACGAGAGGCTTCCTGGAGGCGGCGCAGCGCGAGGGCGTGGCGCGTGCCGACGTCGATGCGGCGACGCTCTACCAGGCCGCGCTGGCGTCGGCCTGGGTCGCTGGAGCGGTGGAGGGCGCCCAGAGGGGTGCCGAGGACGGCGCTGCGCGCGGTGACGGGACGGTCGGGCGGTGCGACACGGCCGGGCCGGGGCAGGGCGCTGGGGGTGGTGTGGCTTCCGGGAGCGGGAGGGCTGCAGAAGGGGCGGCGGCCCAGCAGCGGCTCGTCTCACTCATGCGGCGGGGGTGGCAGGAGGCCCGGTAGCGAGGTCGGGCCGCCGGGCCTGTGGAATAGGCTGCCAGCAGGTGATGTTGCGCCAGTCAGAGGAACGCGACTAGAAAGGTTCTCCTATGGCTACCACGAACATCACCGGCGCTGACTTCAAGGACACCATCCACGGTGAGGGCATCACTCTGGTGGACTTCTGGGCGTCCTGGTGCGGTCCGTGCATGCGGTTCGGTCCCGTCTACGAGAAGGCCTCGGAGGCCAACCCGGACATCACCTTCGCCAAGGTGGACACTGAGGCGGAACAGGGGCTGGCCTCGGCCCTGGGGATCTCCTCTATCCCGACTCTCATGGTCTTCCGTGACGACGTGCTGGTCTACCGGGAGGCCGGAGCCCTGCCCGCCTCCGCCCTGGACGCTCTCATCACCCAGGTGCGTGAACTGGACATGGAGGAGGTCAAGGCCAAGATTGCCGAGGCTGAGAAGTCTGAGGCAAGTCAGGGAGCGTCCCAGGAGGCCTGATCCAGGTCCAGGAGGCAGAGCCCCGGAAACCTAGCAGCGGTCGCTGCCGTGCCGATGTAGTCGGGCGGCAGCGACCGCTGTGTCGTGTCCGGGCTCGTTTGGCTGAGGACGTGCGACAGCGGGAGCAGTGGCTCTGCTCTGGTGGGGAGCGGTGCAGGCTCCCGGTGCTGGGGTTCTCGGGTCGGGTGCCTCGGAGGTAAAAGAATCGCCAAAGGTGGAGAAGTTGTCGCACCTGGTTTTCGGGACAGCTGAGTAGGTTGCAAGTTCAGGGTTGTGCCCGCATGTGAGTGGTGCTCGAAACGACGCCGTGGTATTCCATAGGCCTACGTCGTCTACCGAGAGGAGAACTCGACATGTCACGGTCAATACTGAACGGTTATACCGGTTCTGATCCGGACAGAAGCGAGCTAAATCCGCTGTTTGCTCGACCTGGGGAGGCGCATGATCTTCCGAAGTTTCGCCTCCCGGCGTCGGAGGCGCTTCCAGAGACCGCCTACCAGGTGGTCCACGACGAGGCCATGCTCGACGGCAACGCCCGGATGAACCTGGCCACCTTCGTCAGCACCTGGATGGACGACCACGCTGGCCGCCTCTACCTGGAGGCGGCTGACAAGAACATGATCGACAAGGACGAGTACCCCAGGACGGCCGAGATCGAGGCGCGCTGCTGGACGATGCTCGCCGACCTGTGGCACGCCCCGCAGCCCCGGCGCGCTATCGGCACCTCCACGATCGGCTCCTCCGAGGCCTGCATGCTCGGTGGCCTTGCCCTCAAGCGCCGGTGGCGCAACGCCCGCCGGGCGGCTGGCAAGCCGGCTGACAGGCCCAACCTCGTCATGTCCAGCGCCGTCCAGGTGTGCTGGGAGAAGTTCTGCAACTACTGGGACGTGGAGCCGCGCCTGGTCCCGATCAGTGAGGACCACAAGGTCCTCGACGGGTACAGGCTTGAGGACTACGTCGACGAGAACACCATCGGCGTCGTGGCGATCATGGGCGTGACCTACACCGGAATGTATGAGCCGGTGGCCAAGATCGCGCAGGCGCTGGACGCCATCCAGGAGCGCACAGGACTGGACGTCCCCATTCACGTTGACGCTGCATCGGGAGGAATGATTGCCCCCTTCGTCCAAGCAGACCTGGAATGGGACTTCCGCATTAACCGGGTTGCTTCTATCAGTACTTCTGGGCACAAGTATGGACTTGTGTATCCTGGTGTCGGGTGGGTTGTGTGGCGTGAGGAGTCTGCGCTGCCCGAGGAACTGATCTTTGAAGTGTCCTACCTGGGAGGCCAGATGCCGACCTTTGCGCTCAACTTCTCCCGTCCCGGCGCCCAGGTGCTGCTCCAGTACTACATGTTCCTGCGGCTCGGGTTTGACGGCTATCGCAGAGTGCAGTCCAACAGCCGCGACGTCGCCCGCTACCTGGCCGGGGAGATAGCGCAGATGGGCCCCTTCGAGCTGTGGAACGACGGCTCTGACATCCCGGTGTTCGCCTGGCGGCTGCGCGCCGACCACACGGACCGGTGGAACCTCTACGACCTGTCCGACCGGCTGCGGATGAAGGGCTGGCTGGTTCCGGCCTACCCGATGCCGGACAACCTCGCTGACCTCACCGTGCAGCGTATCGTCGTGCGTAACGGGCTCAGCCGTGACCTGGCCGACGCTCTCCTTGAGGACATGCGTGCCGAGGTCACCTACCTCGATCGGCTCGGCGGTCCTCTGCCCCATGTGGAAGGCCGCCCGGCGGCCTTCCACCACTGAGGAGGCTGACATGTCCAGCAGCACACGCAGTTCTGCCGCTCCTGGCAGCATGTCCGTTTTCAACCTGGCCGTGCTCACCGTGGTGGCGGTCGCCTCGCTGCGCTCACTTCCTGCCATGGCCGGCTACGGGATCGCCTCGGTGGTGCTCTACGTCATTCCCGCAGTCTTCTTCCTGGTGCCCACGGCCCTGGTGTCCGCCGAGCTTGCTACCGGCTGGAAGGGCGGCGTGTTCATCTGGGTGCGTGAGGCCTTCGGTGAGCGCTGGGGCTTCGTGGCCATCTGGCTGCAGTGGGTGCAGAACGTCGTGTGGTACCCCACGCAGATCGCCTTCATCGCCGTGAGCCTGTCCTACGTCATTAACCGTGGCTGGCTGGCCAGCAATGGCGTCTACGTGGCTGGTGTCATCATCGTCCTCTACTGGGTGTCCACGCTCGTCGCCCTGGCTGGCGGCAACCTCTTTGCCACGGTGGGGTCGTGGAGCGGGATTGTGGGGACCCTGTTCCCGGCAGTGGTGCTGGTGGTCCTGGGTGCGGCCTGGCTGGTGACCGGGGCACCCTCCCAGACGCCGCTGACGGCCTCGGCCGCACTCCCGCCGTGGACGGGCCTAGCCTCCATCGTGCTTGTCGTGTCCAACGTGCTCGCCTATGCAGGCATGGAGGTCAACGCGGTCCACGCGAACGACCTGTCTGACCCCGGGCGCGGCTACCCCCGCTCGGTGCTGGTCTCCTCGGCCCTGATCCTGACGATCTTCATTCTGCCGACCCTGGCGATCGCCGTCGCTGTCCCTCAGGGCAGTCTCGGAGTGGTGGACGGGATCAACCTGGCTTTCCAGACCTTCTTCGACCACTGGCACCTGGGCTGGGCCACGCCGGTGATCTCCCTGCTCATCGCCCTGGGTGCCTTCGCCTCCGTGGTGACCTGGATCGCCGGGCCGTCCAAGGGTCTGCTGGCTGCCGCCCGAACGGGGTTGCTGCCGCCGCTGCTACAGAAGCGCAACCAGGCAGGGGTGCAGCGTTCGATCCTCATGCTGCAGGGGGTCATCGTCACGGTCCTGGCGCTGCTGTTCGTAGTCATCCCCAACGGAAACACCGCTTTCGTCACACTCATCGACATGGCGGCAGCGCTGTACCTCATTATGTACATGATGCTGTTCGCTGCTGCTGTCCGCCTGCGTACCACTCGCCCGCAGGTGCGGCGTACCTATCGCACTCCTGCGATGAGGCTGGTGGCTGGCATCGGGTTCGTTGCCTGCGCGGTGGCGTTCGTCCTGTCGTTCGTCCGCCCGTCCGGGTTCACGGGGCTGAGCACCATGGGCTACGCCCTCGTGGTGGGACTGGTGATCGTGGTGCTGGGGCTGCCGCCACTGGTCTTCTACGCGCTGCGTAGGCCGGGGTGGCGGCTGGAGCCTGATCACGCCACCGGCGACGCCGTTCTGGTCAACCCGCCGCTGGCACCCACGCCCCAGGCCGGAGACGCCATGTCTGTGCATCAGCACGGGCGACGGGCAGCACTCCGACGACCGTCCGGGCGTCACCTGGACCGCACGTCCTAGATCCTCCGACCTTGCTCGTCGTTGCTACGGCGTCGGGCAGGCCGTGCGGGAGGCGCAGGGACACACCATGAGCCCCGCTGCCGCTGTAAGGCGGCAGCGGGGCTCACCCGTGCCCGCTTGCCCGGGGGCGCGGTTTCCTGCCTGCGGACCTGGGGCTAGACGTGCTCGGCCTTGGTGGTGCATGAGCCGGAGCGATGTCTCCCAGCGCCCTTGGTGGACGGTTGTCTGATGCCCGCATGGTTGGGACGGTACTCGTGTGGTGGAGCCCAGGCTAGGTGAGCAGGTGTGCTCTCACCCTGCCGGGGTGCTTGGCCCCGCTGCTGAGAGGCTGGAGTCGGTCGTTTCTCCCCCGCTGGCTTTTGCTACTTCCGTCTACAAGGACAGCCGGGCAGGATCTCTACGGGAAACGCCTTTTCTGGCGGTGTGAAGCGGAGGTTTGGAGGCCGAAAGCACTGGAGGGGGCCGACTCGTCAGAGTCGGCCCCCTCCAGCCTGACGTCAATAGCCGGTGTCTACGACGTCCTAGCCGCGACGACGAGCGATCAGCAGCGCACTACCTGCTCCCAGTCCTAGTAGCGCGACAAGACCGATGCCGATAGTCGCCCCGGTACGTGCGAGCGTCCCGCTGCGCGGTGAGGAACCTGTCGGGTTGTTGCCGGGCGTTCCTGGTGCCTGCGACGACCCGCCCGCAGCGCCGCCACCGGGGCCTGATGCCGACGGCGTCTCAGTAGCGACCGGCTCTGCGGGCTCGCTGGGGGTCTCGGTGGACTCAGGAGTCTCGGTTGCGGGCTCGCTGGGGGTCTCGGTGGACTCGGGAGTCTCGGTTGCGGGCTCGCTGGGGGTCTCGGTGGACTCGGGAGTCTCGGTTGCGGGCTCGCTGGGGGTCTCGGTGGACTCGGGAGTCTCGGTTGCGGGCTCGCTGGGGGTCTCGCTGGGCTTAGGAGTCTCGGTGGGGGTCTCGCTGGGCTCAGGAGTCTCGGTGGGGGTCTCGCTGGGCTCAGGAGTCTCGGTGGGAGTCTCGGTGGGCTCAGGAGTCTCGGTGGGAGTCTCGCTGGGCTCAGGAGTCTCGGTGGGAGTCTCGGTGGGCTCAGGAGTCTCGGTGGGAGTCTCGGTGGGCTCAGGAGTCTCGGTGGGAGTCTCGGTGGGCTCAGGAGTCTCCTCCGGCGTGTAGGTGTTAGTGAAGGTGGCGGTTGCTGTCTGATCGCCGGCAGTGATGGTGATGGTCTGTGGCTCGGGTGGGGTGAGGGTGTAGCCGTCCTCCTGAGCGGCGTCGATGTCCTCGGTGATGGTGCACTGGGTGCCCTCGGGCAGGGCGAGGTCGGCGTCTACAGCGGTCCCGTTACCGGTAGTGGTAAGGGTGCCGGTGGTGGTGTCAGCGTCGTCGCAGGTGAAGGTGAAGGTGAACTCCTTGGAGGTCAGGTCCTCACCGCCCTCAACGGCCTTGGCCACTGAGAACGACCCTACCGGGGTCTCCGCCTCGTCCGCGGTGTTCCTCAGGGTGACGGCCGTGGAGGTCTGGTCGGCGACCGTGAGCGAGGTCGTCGTCTCACCGCCCACAGTAAAGACCGGGGTACCCCACGTCGCGCCCGCAGGCGTGGTGGAGGCCGTCGTGGGGTCCTCGCTCAGGGTGAGGACCGTGCCGGCCGGGAAGGTCCCGTTGTAGGTGGTAATCGCCCCGAGAGTCACCTCCATTGTCGTCGTCCCACCGGTGCGGTCAGCATTGACCTCCCCGGGTGCCGTCCAGCCCTCGTAGGTGTCCACCGTGGCACCCCCCGGCAGGGTGTAGTCGATGCCGACGGTGAAGGTGGTCCCCTCCGGGACGCGGGGAGCAGCCTCACCTGAGAGGAGCTTGGTGATGTTGAGGCCGCCGAACCCGGCTTCCATGGATACGTCGATGGTGAAGGACCTCGTGTAGTAGACGAGGTAGCTGGACTCGAGGGTGGTGCCTGCCAGGGTCGCGTTGTTCTCGTACTCCACCCCGGCCTGGATCGTCTGGTTGTCCGTTGTCGGGAAGGACGAGTAGTACACGGAGTAGTTGGTGTTCGGAGCGAAGGGTCCGGTGACCCTGATCGTAGCCTCGTCCCCGTTAATCTCTACCTCCAGGTCAAAGTTACCCTGAGAGGTGTCGTGGTCCTGGCCGGCGGCGTCGGTAACCGTGCCCACCGCGGTGTCGCTGGTTGCGCTCTTCCCGATGTCAAGCGTCCAGTTGCTGAGGGTGGTGTCATAGGTCTGGCCGGGGGTGAGACGGTCGGTGAACGTGATGGTAGAAACTGTCTGCCCATCAACGGTGATTGGGTTTCCCCCGGCAGCCAGAGCCTCCTCAATGGCTGGTGTCCCAAAGTTCAGCTCCCAGTCAAGGGAGGTCGAGGTAGCGGTGAGCGGGGACGCCCACTTGCGTAGGGACTCCGGGGAGTAGGGGAAGCCTGTGTACTCGCCGATCCGGCCGCCCGGGATCTCGACCGTGCGCACGGTCCCGTTGGCGTTGATGTCCGCGGTGCTGGACTCGGTGGGCTGCTCGGCCACGATGAGGGCTGAGCCGCTACCGTTCAGGCCGCTGAACCCCTGGTCCACCAGTGAGTCAAGCTGCTCGTTGAAGGTGCAGGTGATGTTCTGCTGGTCCAGCTCGCAGGTGCCGATCGTGGTCTGAGTGCCGTTGTAGGTGACTGACAGGGGCTGGGACAGCGGGAACTCCCGGTTGCGGAACACCTCCGGCAGACCGATAGAGAAGGAATCACCACTCTTGGCGTTCGCGTTGCGGGCGTCCCAGGTGAAGGACAGGCGGAGGACGTCGCCTGCCGTGATGGTGGTGTCGTCGGGGTCGTCCTGCCCCGTGTTAGAGGACTTCACCAGCCTCAGGTCGCTGACAATGATTCCTGGGTTGTCTGCTGCCTGTGCGGCGGTGGGCAGTACCGCGCTCATCAGGGCTCCGGTGAGCGACAGCAGCATGGCGAGCACAGCTGCGACGAAGGCTTTGCTGGGGGCCTTGCTGCGATGCGCAGGTGAGGTGGGTGACATAATGGTCCTCTCGGGGTGCGGGGACACGGCTGGGTGCGCAGCTGGTCGCATCCTGTCCTAGCTGGTCCGACAATACCGGGGAGAAAACATAGTACTGCGCTGTGCGGGGCCTCAATAGGGAAATAGGCGGCGGCAAGGAATCGATACAGGATATTAGCTGGTGAGGTGCCTTATCTCGGATGGGGACAATAGTTTGGAGACGGCTAGTGCTTATCGTCAACGTGGAGTAGTCTGCGGCTGCTCGGGGTGCGGAAAATATTTATCGTTCTGTTGCCGGGAGGGGTGGGTGCGTCGCGCACTGTCTGGGTTGGGTGGCCAACAGCCCGACGGGCGCGTCGTCCGGGACCCCGGCAGCTAACTGTCCCGGATCGGGACGGCTGTCCTGACCTGTCAGCCCTGTCGGTCGGGGCGGGCCTGGGCTGCGGCACGCGCGGCGGCTGGAGCAGCGGCAGCGATGGCCTCCACCGCCTCCTCGTCGTGAGCGGCGGAGACGAACCACGCCTCGAACACGGAGGGTGGCAGGGCCACGCCCTCCCGCAGGAAGGCGTGGAAGAAGGGGGCGAAGCGCCAGGTCTCCTGGGCCTGGGCGCCCTCGTAGTCATGCACGCCGCTGCTGGCGGCGCTGTCCCCGAACATGACGGAGAACAGGGAGCCTGCGCGCTGGACGCGGTGGGCCACCCCTTGGGCGCTCAGCGCCTCGGAGACCACCTGGCCTACCTGGGCCGAGGCTGCGTCAACCGCCCGGTAGACCTGGTCGTCAGCCAGCTCCAGGGTGGCCAGGCCTGCTGCCGTGGCCAGCGGGCTGCCCGACAGGGTCCCTGCCTGGTAGACGGGACCCAGGGGGGCCAGCAGGTCCATGACGTCAGCGCGCCCGCCGACGGCGGCCAGCGGAACCCCGCCGCCGATCACCTTGCCGAAAGTCAGGAGGTCGGGCACCCAGGAGGCCTCCGCCGTGCTGGCGGGCCAGATGCGGGCACTGTGTGTACTGCCGGGCACGGGACCGCCCTGCCCGTCGGCCACCCATCCCTCGACAGCCTCCAGGCCCCACCAGCCTGCTGGTCCCACACGGAAGCCGGTGAGCACCTCGTCAAGGATCATGAGGGCGCCGTGCTGGGCAGTCAGGCGTCGCACGCCTGCGGTGTAGCCGGGTAGCGGGGGCACCACGCCCATGTTGGCGGCCGCCCCCTCCAGGATGACGGCGGCCACCTCCTGGCCGCGCTGCTCCAGGCAGGCCTCCAGGGCGGGGAGGTCGTTGTAGGGCAGGACGAGGGTCTGGGCGGCCACCATCTGCGGCACCCCGGCGCTGCCGGGCAGCCCTCCGGTGGCTACGCCGGAGCCGGCCGCGGCCAGCAGGCCGTCAGAGTGGCCGTGGTAGCAGCCGGCGAGCTTGACCACGAGGTCACGCCCGGTGGCCCCGCGCGCCAGGCGGACAGCGGTCATGGTGGCCTCGGTACCGGTGGACACGAGGCGGACCCGCTCGGCCGCTGGCACCCGGCGGCGCACCTCCTGAGCCAGCAGGGTCTCCGCTTCCGTGGGCGCCCCGAAGGACAGCCCTCGCCAGGCGGCCTCCCGCACGGCCTCCACCACGCCGGGGTGGGCGTGGCCCAGGAGGGCCGGTCCCCAGGAGCCCACGAGGTCCACGTAGTCGCGGCCCTCGGTGTCACGGACCCGTGCGCCGCTGGCGGAGGTGATGAAGCGCGGGGTCCCACCCACCGAGCCGAAGGCGCGTACCGGGGAGTCCACGCCTCCGGGGATGACGGCACGGGCGGTCTCAAAGAGGGCGGCGTTGCTGCGGGCGGGGGTCTGGGTGGTCATAGAGGCTCCTGGCTGGGCGGCGTGGGCTGTCTCGGAGACGGCTGCGGTGGGCTGGGGTCGGGTGTACGGACAGGCTCCTGCGCCCGTGGCTGGTGTGCGGTCGTGGGGCCGTGCCGCTGCGCGGCTGGCGACTCGTCA
Source organism: Actinomyces sp. 2119 (assembly GCF_003591215.1). Taxonomy (NCBI): domain Bacteria; kingdom Bacillati; phylum Actinomycetota; class Actinomycetes; order Actinomycetales; family Actinomycetaceae; genus Actinomyces; species Actinomyces sp. 2119. Next base: position 129,033 of record NZ_QYRR01000007.1, on the reverse strand, counting down.
GACCATAGCCGCCCCTGCCGCTGCGGGAGCCCAGGCAGGCGGTGGTCCTGCCTGGGTTGTGCGGGTTTCTGCCCGGGGCAACCAGACAGGACAGGCGGGCCAGCAGGCCCTCAAGACGCGCACCCGTGAGCGTCGCGCTCTGCTAGGAGGCCAACCACCCGGGGTTCTCGGCGACCTGCCGGGCCCAGTAGGTCAGCACCACGTCGGCACCTGCGCGTACGATCCCCAGCAGGGACTCGGCGATGACCCGCTCACGCTCCACCCAGCCGTTGCGGGCGGCGGCTTCCACCATGGCGTACTCCCCGGAGACCTGGTAGGCGGCCACGGGAACGGGGCTGGTCGCGGCAACTTGGGCCAGGACGTCCAGGTAGGGGCCTGCGGGTTTGACCATGACCATGTCTGCGGCCTCGGCCGTGTCCAGGGCAGCCTCGCGCAGGCCCTCGCGCCGGTTGGCGGGGTCGAGCTGGTAGGTGCGTCGGTCGCCCTGCAACGTGGAGCGCACCGCCTCCCGAAAGGGGCCGAAGTAGGCCGAGGCGTACTTGGCCGAGTAGGCCAGGAGCGCGACGTCGTCGTGCCCGGTAGCGTCCAGGGCGGCGCGTACCGCCGCGACCTGCCCGTCCATCATGCCCGAGGGTGACACCATATGTGCCCCTGCCTCCGCCTGGGACACGGCCATCGCCTGGTACAGGGGCACGGTGGCGTCGTTGTCCACCTCACCCGCGCGAGGCCCGTCCTGCCGTAGCACGCCGCAGTGCCCGTGGCTGGTGAACTCGTCCAGGCAGGTGTCGGCGCACACCACCAGCGCGTCGCCCACCTCGGCGCGCACCGCAGCCACCGCCTGGTTGAGGATGCCGTCCTCGGCCCAGGCCTGGCTGCCGACCTCGTCGCGCTCCTGGGGCACGCCGAACAGCACCACACCGCCCAGCCCGGCGCGGGCGCAGGCGACAGCCTCGCGGCGCAGGGAGTCCAGAGTGTGCTGGACGACGCCGGGCATCGCCTCCACCGGCTGCGGCTGGCTGACGCCCTCGCGCACGAAGACCGGCTGCATGAGGCTGGCGGGGTCAACAGTGTGCTCGCGGGCCAGGCGGCGCATCGCGGGCGTGGAGCGCAGGCGCCGGGGCCGCACGGTGGGGGTGACGGGGGCGGGCACACCCCGGGAGGCCAGGAGGTCGGGAGCCGGAGGTCGAGGTGCTGTGCTGGCCGCAGGGCCGGTCGTGGAACGGGATGCAGCGGGAGCCGTGGGAGCCGTGGGAGTCGTTGTGGGAGTCATGGGAGTCATGGCGTCGTCTCCTGTCAGGGTTCTTCTTCGTTCTTCTACGGCGTCTGCGGTGCCTACGGTCCTTCCGCCCGCCTGGGCTGAGTGGCGGGCCGCCTCCTTGACCGCCCGAAGCACACCCGCTGGTGTGGGGGAGGCGGCGGTGGCATCCACGATGATGCCTGCCTCCCTGGCGGCCTGGGCCGTCGTGGTCCCGATGGCAACGGTGCGGGTGGGAGGTGGTGGTGGCCCCACCAGGTCAAGGAGCGCGCGGGTTACCGAGGGCGCGGTCAGGACGACGGTGTCCACCCTGCCGTCCTGCCAGGACGCCAGGAGCCCGGCAGGCAGGTCCTGCGGTGCTACCGGCACAGTGGTGTAGGCCTCCACCTGCTCCACCTGCCAGCCCGCCCGGCGCAGTCCCTGGGCCAGGACCGGGCTGGCTAGGGCGGACGCGGGCAGAAGCACTCGCCTGCCCACGTCAGGGCTGTTGCCGGGAGTATCGCCGGGAAGGCTGCTGTCCGGGTTGTCCGAGCCACCTGCCGAGCTACCTGAGGCACCGGGGCCTGCGGCTAGAACGGGGTGGTGCAGGAGCGCCTGGGCGCTGCCCTCAGCGACCACGTCGGGGGGCCGGCCTACCAGGTTCCGCCAGGAGCGGGCTGTAGCCGGGCCGACGGCGGCGACCTGCACCTTCGTCGGCAGGTTACGTTGCGGGAGGTCACGGCTGTGCCCACCGGAGGGGAGCTGGTGCGGTGGCTGCCCCAGTTGCCGGAGCAGGCAGGAGGCCAGCACCTCCACGGTCCGCGCCGAGGTCAGGACCAGCCAGGCTGCCTCCCCCGTGACCAGGCAGCGGCACAGGTCCTCCAGGGCTCCTCTCTGCCCGGGGACAGGCACGGTCCGGGTCAGGGCGGCTCGCACCACGGTGGCCCCGGCACGCTCGAGACCCTCGGCCAGCGCGTCAGGTGTGCGCAGGCGGGGCAGAAGGATCCTCAGGCCGCTCAGCGCCTGGGGGGCGTCAGCTGAAGCACCGGGGTAAGCGGGTGAGGCCAGGGGGCTGCCGGACGTAGCCGGGCGGCCGGTGGGCGGCTGCGTACCCGGGGAGGCGATCGGGCGCATACCAGGTCAGTCCTGTCCAAGCCCGCCGGACCCCTCCGGGGGGTGCTCGGGCCTGCGCGCCTGGAGGTCCGACAGCTCGCCGGCACCGTCCTCCAGCAGCACCGAGGCCACCCGGGCGCCAAGGTTCTCGGCGGCCACCAGGTCGGAGGTGGTACGGGGGGCAGAGGAGCCCTGGGGGCGCACGCCTCGGCCCTGGCCGCCGGGCAGCGGGACGCGCCGCTCCCGAACCAGGCGGCGTTGTCCGTCCAGGGAGGACACGAGCGCTCGCAGAACCAGCTCGCGACGTGCCGTGGCACCGGTTCCGGGAAGATCGGGGCGCCGTGGCGCGGTGCCGGGGTCGCTCACGTCGGGGTACCCGGCCGTGGCAAGCCTGTTCTCCTGCGCTGCGGGTCCCGTTCCCGCCCGGGCCGGGCCGGGGCCGTGCGTCTCAGGTTCCAGGTCAACAACCCGCGCCCAGGCACCTACCGGTGCTGCGCACCCGGCCTCCAGCCCGGCGGTGAGAGCGCGCTCAGCGGTGACGGCTACGCGCGTGTCGGCGTCCTCCAGGCGCGCGGCGGCCCTCGCCAGGTCCTCGTGCTCCTCCAGGGTCCCGGTCCTGGCCTCCACGGCGAGTGCCCCCTGCGCCGGCGCTGGCAGCATGACCTCGGGGTCCAGGACCTGGCTCGCGCAGTGCTCCAGACCCAGGCGCCGCAGGCCGGCCAGTGCCAGCACCACGGCGTCCAGGTCGCCCTGCGCGTCAGGACCTGCCGGGGTGACGGGCTCGTCGGTACCTATCGCAGCGGCCGTGGCCAGGCCGCTGACCCGGGCCAGCCGGGTGGGCACGTTGCCGCGCAGGTCCACGACCTCCAGGTCGGGGCGGACCGCTAGCAGCTGGGCCGCACGGCGGGGGGAGCCGGTGCCCACGCGTGAGCCTGTGGGCAGCGCCTCCAGGGTCAGGCCGTCGCGGGCACACAGGGCGTCGCGCATGTCCGCCCGCCGGGGCACGCAGATGACCTCCAGGCCGGGTGCGGGTGCGGTAGGGAGATCCTTGAAGGAGTGGACCGCCAGGTCCACCTGACTCCCTAGCAGGGCGCGGCGCAGTAGGGCGGCAAAGACGCCGACTCCTCCCAGGTCACGCAGCGGGGTGCGGTCCCCGTCTCCCTGGGTGCGTACGGTCACCAGCGAGATGCTGGGGGCGCCCGCGTCCTCCAGTGCCCGGGCCACCTGGGTGGACTGGGTCAGCGCCAGACGTGAGCCCCGTGTACCCAGGCGGACAGCGTGGGTCGCGGGATTCTGGCCCTCATGCATGCGCGCCTCCTCCTCCCGGACTCCCCGCCACCCTAGGGGACAAATCTGTTTGCGCCCTGGATGCCACCGGGACGCGGCATGTCAGGTACGGCTGGGTGGCGCCAGGCTTCCAGCGGCTGCCCGTGCGTGGGGCACGATGGCGGCGATCCCGGTCCCGGCCACCCAGGCGCCCGTGACAACCAGTCCTTTCAGTCGCGCTACCTCTTTTTCCACGCGGGCCGTGCGGCGGCGGTAGGCGGGAGTGGGCGGGGGCAGGGTCCCGTCCCAGCGGGCCACGACGTGGTCCAGCACCGCGGAGGGGTCCACACGCCTGCCGGTCAGGGTGGCGGCGTCCTCCAGGGCAGCCTCCAGGTCTACCTCCGGGCGTGGCTGGCCCGGGCGTCCGTAGGACAGGCGCAGGGCGTGCGTGCCCGGCCCGTGGCGCTCACGCAGCTGGCGCCCCACCCACGGCCACTTGGCACTGAGGTGGGACAGGGCCTTGGCCCTCACCGGGCCGGGGAGGACCTCGTCCGAGGGCTGCGTCCCTGGTGCGGTCCCTGGTGCGACCAGCAGTCCTGAGCCTGTGGGGGCATCGTCCAGCCCGGGGGCGCGGACCACCAGGACGAGGCGAGCCAGGCTGGTACCGCGAGGCACCTCCACGTCGGTGTCCACGCCCGGGGCGCCCTCCAGCAGGCGCAGGGCGGCCCCGGGTGAGCAGGCCAGAACCACTCGTGTGGTGCGCAGGAGGCGCGTGGGTCCCACGGGGGGCGGCTCGTCGGAGGGCGAGGCCCCTCGCTGGGTGGCAGAGACCGCTAGGGTCCACCTCCCGGGAGCCTCCTGCCTGAGCCACTGCGCCCCCGTGCGGGTCTCGGTCCTCCCGCCAGCGGCCTCGACGGCCTGCCGTAGGGCGTCGGTCAGGAGGAACATCCCGCCCTCGACGGTAGCGTCGCCTCCCTGTCGCCCGCTGCTGCGGCGTCGCTCCAGCAGCTCGGTGACGGCTGCCCCCAGGCTGCCCAGGCGGGCGGTCGCCTCACGCAGTCCCGGGGCCACAGTGTCGGTGGCGAGCACGCTGGGGTCGGCGGAGTGGATGCCCGCCACGACGGGGCGGACCAGCCGGTCCAGCACGCCCTGGCCCATCCGGGTCCGCACGAGGGAGGCGAGGTCGCCAGGGTCCTGCAACCGGGTGCCCGCGGAGGCGGGCAGGTCCCGGTCCCGGGCAGCCAGGGCGGCCGCCTCGGTGCCGATGACGGAGACGACGTCGGGTGAGCCCGGGTCGGCGGGGATGCCTAGAAAGGCGTTGGCGGGGAAGGGGTGCAGGCCCCACGGCTGCCCAGAGGGGGCAGCCCCGTCTGCTGTCTGTGGCACTGTGCTGGTGGAGCCGTCCCGGGGTGGGGCGGCGCTCCCGGCTACGGGAGGCAGGAAGAGGTGGGGCCTGCCCGAGGGGGAGACGGTGGTCAGTCCGAGCTCGCAGGCCGTGGCCGTGACGCCCAGGGGTGAGTCGGCACGGGTGGCGAAGCCCTCGGCCCCCAGGTCGATCCGTACCCCGGCCACGCTGGCCCCCGCCACCAGCCCCCCGGTGTAGCCGCGGGCCTCCACCAGGAGGGGGCGCAGTCCTGCGCGCGTCAGCTCCCAGGCGGCGCTCAGTCCTGCTATGCCGCCGCCGACGACAACGGCGTCCCAGTCCTGTATCTCCTGCCGGCTGCTCCCGGTCGGGGCACTCACGGCTGCTCCTGCTCAGGCTGCCAGCCCTCACGGGCCGTCTCCTCCCAGTCGGCGGCCCCGTGCACACGGGCGACGACGCGGGTCAGCGTGTCCGGATCGGTGGAGGGCGGCACGCCGTGCCCCAGGTTGACGACGTGAGCCGGTGCCGCCAGGCCGGACTCCAGGCAAGTGTCGACCGCACGGGCCAGGACCGGCCACGGCGCGGCCAGCAGCGCCGGGTCAAGGTTGCCCTGCACCGGGCAGGACCGCCCCTGCGGGTCGCTACCGGACAGCGTCTCCACAGCCTCACCCAGGTCGGTGCGCTCGTCCACACCGACGGCGTGGGCACCCGCGGCTCTCATGTCCCCCAGCAGCCGGGCGGTGCCGGTGCCGAAGTGCAGCAGGCGGGGCGGCTGGCCGGTCACGGGGGACACTGCCTGGCTGGCGGTCTCCAGAGCCAGGCGGGAGTAGGGGAGCACGTGCTGGCGGTAGAGGGCGGGGGACAAAGAGCCTGCCCAGGAGTCGAACAGCTGAGCAACGCAGGCTCCGGCCGTGACCTGGGTGGCGATAAAGGCACCTGTCAGCCGGGCGCACCAGGTCATCAGCCGGTTCCAGGAGATGGGGTCGGCGTGCATGAGGGTGCGTGCTGCCAGGTGGTCCCGGCTCGGGCGCCCCTCCACCATGTAGGCGGCTAGGGTGAACGGGCCTCCGCCGAACCCGATGAGCGGGGTCCAGGTGGCCTCCCCGCGACTGTGCCTCAGCCCGGCGCGAGCCCGGTGCCCCAGGGTCTCCTGGTGGCCAGGAGCCTGCGGGCTCCCTAGTTCGGCGACGACGCGGCGCACGGCCTCGGCGACGGCCTGGACCCCCGTCGCCCCCTCCCGGGCTGCTGCGCCTGCGGAGGTCTGGCCGTAGCGGTGGTCCAGGAGTGCGGTGACGTCCCTGGCCTCACGTACCGGATGGTCCAGGACAGGGCCGACCCCCTCCTCAATGCGTACCGCCACCCCGGCCAGGCGCAGGGGGAGCACGATGTCGGAGAAGAGCACGGCCGCGTCCACGCCGTGACGGCGTACGGGCTGGAGGGTGGCCTCCGCCGCCAGGAGCGGGTCCAGGCAGGCGTCCAGCATTGGGGTGCCGGCCCGCGCTCGCAGCCGCCGGTACTCCGGCAGCGACCTGCCGGCCTGGCGCATGAACCACACCGGGGTGCGCTGCGGCCTACGCCCGTCGAGGGCCTCCAGGAGAGCGGGCAGCCGGGGGCTGGCCGCATGCTGCGGCCCGGCGTCGGTGCGGGGGACTGGCCCTGAATTGTGTGCAGAGCCAGTGACGCAATAGGGCTCTGCTAGGGGGGGTGCCTCGCACGGCCTGTTTTCACGGGGCGGCGTCTGGCTGGTGCACGGCATCTGGGTGGGGACTCCTCGGTGACGGTGTTTCTGGCTGAGATCTCGCAGAATAGTTTTATGACACAATGTCGCGAATGGCGTGGCGGTGCTGCCTCGCTAGGTTATATGACGTAACAGGGAAGGTTATTGTGCCTCCTCCCTTTCCGGGTGATTCAATACCACCCGACGTGGCGATCTACTTCATCTCAGCAGACCACCGCTTCCTGGACCTGGAGACAGTGTCCCGCCTGGGCGCGGTAGCCCCCGGACTGGGGAAGGAGCTTGTGGACCTCCTACCCGGGCTGCGGGGCGCCATGGTGCTGGCAACCTGCAACCGGCTGTCACTCCTCCTGGACTCCCGCAGCGGCTCCCGTGCCGACTTCGGCAGCAGCTCCAGCGCTCCTTGCGGTGTCGTGCCCGGCGTCTACGGTGGCGGGACCGTGGACGACGGCGGAGGTGACGACTCAGACAAGGTCGCCGGTGGCGCAGCGCCAGAGGCCCCGGGCAGCAGGGGCGAGGAGCAGGACAGCCCGCCGGTGCCTGACGGGCTGGCGGCGACGCTCTCCCGGGTGTCCGCTCTGATGGCCCGCCGGTCCGGGCTGGAGCGCGATGACCTCGCCTGGGCCTCCTGGGAGGGTGCGCAGGCCTACCGCGAGCTCTTCGCCACCGCCTCCGGGCTGGAGTCCATGGTGGTGGGAGAGCGGCAGATCGCCGGGCAGGTACGTCGCGCCCTGGGGGAGGCCGAGCGGGAGGGCACGCTCAGTCCTGACCTGGTCCGCGTCGTGGAGCACGCCCTGGTCGTCTCCCGCAGGGTCGCGGCAGAGACGAGCGTGGTGGGTCGCGGTCGCAGCCTGGCAGCGGTCGGCGTGGACCTCGTGGCCCAGGAGCTGCCTCCTCTCAGCCGCTGCCGGGTCCTCCTGGCGGGGACCGGCTCCTACGCGGGAGCGACTGTCTCGGTGCTGCGCGAGCGCGGCGCCGCCGACGTGACCGTCTACTCCGCCTCGCACCGGGCGCAGTCCTTCGCTCAGGGGCACGGCCTGCGTGCCCTGGACCCCGACGGGCTCCAGGCGGCACTGGCCACGGTGGACCTGGTCATCACCTGTCGCGGTCGGGGTGCCCCCGTGCTCACCCGCGACCAGGTGGCGCGTGCCACCGCCCAGCGGCTGCGGAAGGAGGGGGGTAACCGGCCCCTGACGCTGCTGGACCTGTCCCTGGTCCGCGACGTCGAACGTGGTGTAGAGGAGCTGCCCGGGGTCGTCTACACCGGGCTGGAGCGTATCCAGTCAGCCGTCCCCGAGGCGGGTACCGAGGACCTCGCGGCGGCCCGGGCCATCGTGGCTCAGGAGACGGAGGCGTTTGAGCGGTTCCTGCGGGGCCGTCGCATGGACGGACTCATCACGGGGCTTCGCTCGCAGGTCAACGACATGGTGGCCCAGGAGGCTGCACGGCTGCGCCCGGTGCCTGCTGCGGGGCGGCGTAGTGCCGCAGGAGGCACCGGCTCCCGGGGTGGCGCTGGCGGTGAGGGCGTCGGCATGGCAGACGGCGGTGCGGAGCCGTCCCGCAGGGACGACGAGGACGGCGAGGCACTGGTCACCGTGGCTGAGGCGCAGCAGGCGCTGCGGAGACTGGCTGCCCGCCTCCTGCACCACCCCACCGTGGCTGCCCGCCGTGCGGGTCAGGACGGCAGGGAGGAGGACTTCCGTGTCGCCCTGGAGACCGTCCTGGGTCCTGAGGTGGCCGGGGGAGTGGCGGCCGGGCCGAGGAGGTCGAGGAGCCGAGGTGACAGCGGCTCGGAGGTGAGTGGCCCTGTGTGCCTGCCTCGGGTGGTGTCCCTGGACGCGGCCGACTCTGACGGCCGGGAGTCCACCGCTACCCCGCCGTCGGCCCGGGTGCAGTAGTAGCGACCAGCCCGCCTGACCTGACCGATCTTATGGAGGACCACCAGTGAGCTTGCCGAGCAGCCGACCCGGGCGCGACCCCCTGGCCCCTTACGACGCCGTCCTCCTCCTGTCCTACGGGGGTCCCCGAGGGCCGCAGGACGTCCTGCCCTTCATGCGCAACGCCACTGCCGGGCGGGGCGTTCCCGACTCCCGCCTCCTGGAGGTCTCTGGCCACTACCAGCGTTTTGGCGGAGTGTCACCGATCAATGCGCGTAACGCTGAGCTCGCCGCCGCGCTACGCGCTGAGCTGGAGGCCCGGGGCTGTTACCAGCCGGTCGTGGTGGGCAACCGCAACTGGCACCCCTTCGTCACCGAGGCCCTGCGGGAGCTGTCCGACGCCGGGGCGCGGCGGGTCCTGGCCCTGACCACGTCGGCGTTCGCCTCCTACTCAGGGTGCAGGCAGTACCGGGAGGACCTGGCTGCGGCCCTGGAGCGGCTGGGGGCGGGGACGGACGGGGCTACCGGACGTGGTCCGGAGGCTGACGCCGCAGCGCGTGTCGGCGGACCCGGGGGGCAGCCGGTGCGGCTGGTCGTGGACAAGACCCGCCCCTGCTACAACGCTCCCGGCCTCCTGGAGGCCAATACCGACGCCATCGTCCAGGCTTACCAGGAGCTGGCCGCCGACGGCGTCCCGGCTGCCGACGTGCGCCTGGTCCTGGTGACCCACTCCGTCCCCGTGGCCATGGAGGAGGGCTCTGCGTCCCACCCACCTCGTCTGTCCCGCCCGCACTGGGAAGGGGCGGGGGAGGAGGCGGCCGCCCCGCGCTCCTGCGGGCTGGAGCCGGGGGTAGCGCCCGACCTGTCCTCCGAGGTCTCCTACGTGACCCAGCACCAGGCTCTGGCCAAGGTGCTGGTTCCCGCTGTCGCCCGTCGGCTGGGGCTGGACCAGGTTCCTGACTACGACCTGGTCTACTGCTCTCGCTCCGGGCCGCCCCAGGCGCGCTGGCTAGAGCCGGACGTCAACGACCACCTGCGCTCCCTGGCAGCCGCGACGGACTCTGGGAAGGGGCGGGGCGGACCCGCAGGCGTCGTCGTCGCCCCTGTCGGGTTCGTCTCTGACCACATGGAGGTGGTCTTCGACCTGGACACCGAGGCGAGGCAGACCGCCCACGACCTGGGCCTTGCCTATGCTCGCGCGGCGACAGCCGGGACCCACCCGGCCTTTGTGTCCTCCCTTGCCGACCTCCTGGTGGAGCGAGCCGCCTGTGCCAGGGGGGAGGAGGTCGTCCCGGTCACGACCACAGGGGTCGGTCCCTTCCACACGGTCTGTCCCCCGGGCTGCTGCCTGCCCGCTCCTGCTGAGACCGCGCAGACCGCTGGCTCGGACCCGATCCCGGATGCCGTCGCAACTGCTACGTCCCGACCGCTACCTTGAGCCACGACCTTTGAACTACGTCCTTGCACCAGGAGAGACACATGAGCAACAACCAGGACACGACTACGGCCCCTACCGCCCACGGCGCGGACCACGCCCCTAGCACTGCCGCAGACGGCTCTGGCGACGAGGCCCGCCACTACCGCCACGACCCACGTGACGCGGCCCATGTCGATCTTGACGCCGTCAACGACCAGAACCACTACGCCCTCTACGCCGTCATGCGGCTGGTCGCGCCGCTGCCGGCCGCAGAGCCTGAGCGCCGCCAGGTTGTCGAGGAGTCCGTCGCATTCGTGGAGGCCTCGGGGGTGACCACACGTGGCTGGTACGACATTGCGGGGTTCCGCCCTGACGCGGACCTGCTGGTGTGGTGGCTCGACGACGACCCGGAGGTGCTCCAGGACGCCTACCACCGCCTGCGGGCCAGTGCCCTGGGTCGCCACCTGGAGCCGGTGTGGTCCTGCGTGGGGCTGCACACGCCCGCGGAGTTCAACCGGCGTCACATCCCGGCCTGCTTCGGCGGGGTGGTGCCGCGCGACTGGCTCATGGTCTACCCCTTCGTGCGCTCCTACGACTGGTACCTGCTCGACCCCCAGGAGCGCTCCCGGATGATGGCCGAGCACGGGCGTCACGGCTTCTCTCAGTACCCCGACGTCAAGGGATCCACGCTGGCTACCTTCGGGCTGAGTGACTACGAGTGGGTCCTTGGCTTCGAGGCGGACACGCTGGACCGCCTGGAGGGGGTCCTGCACCACCAGCGCTACACCGAGGCGCGCCTGCACGTGCGCGTGGACACTCCCTTCTACACCGGTCGCCGTGTGGAGCCGCTGGAGTGGGCGCAGCGCCAGCCTAGGGTCTGACAGCCTGGCGGGCCGGGGCGCGGAGGGCTGTGCAGCCCGTGTCCGCGCCCCGGCCCGCGACACCCTTGTGCACCCCCGTTCTCGCGTCTATTTCCTCGGTGCCGCTAGTTATCGCGAGTCCTGGTCTCTTCCTGGCAGTAATCCGCATAAACGCTGTTAAGTTATAGGATATTACGACGTGGTACCATCGTTGTTGCCACCGTATTCGCCGGTATACGGCGGCTGCGGTGCCGACCGGGACCTGACGACTACCTGTCTGGGCCATAGGGGTGGTGCTCATGATGGTAGGACTGGTGCCTGGCAGCGGGCACGCTACCCGGCACGCCTCCACGACGTCGCGGACCCAGAGGGTGCTGGACGCCGTAGGGAAGAGACGTCTGACGCTGGGCGGGTCGGCGCGCTCAGCTGCCTCCCCTGCCGACGCTCCTGCTGCCAGCCCGGCTGTGCTCCCGGCGTCCTGGAAGAAGGCGGCCCGCTCCAGTGCCGACCGCTCCCGCCTGGTACGTCGCCTGGTCTACGCCCTCACGGGTGAGGAGGCGCAGGGGCGGCCGCTGTGGACGGACGTGACGATTCCTACCGATCCCGATGAGCTGCGGGCTCTTCTTGGGTTCATCCTCACGACCCGGCCGCCGGGTGCTCTTCCCGCTGACCTCGCTGCGGACCTGGATGCCCTGCTGGAGGCTGAGGCTGCCGAGCGTGGTCGCGTTGAGGCTATGACCCTGCCCTCTCTTGCGGTTACTCACCGGGTGGGCGGTCGGCTCGGCCGGGTCCTCGCCCTGTGGCGGGGTAACCTGGTGCGTCTTCGCGCTGACGCGGTGCTCAACTCGGCCAGGTCCCGCATGCTCGGTTGCTTCGTGCCAGGACACGACTGCACCGACAACGCCGTCCACGCGGCTGCAGGTCCCGCCCTGCGTCAGGAGTGCGACTCCTACATGAGGCAGGCCGAGCGCTTCGACCCCCGTCGGCGCAGCACCGGTGAGCCCCCCGGCGGGGCGGTGCTCACCGGTGGCTACCACCTGCCAGCCGGGTACGTCATCCACACGGTCGGACCCGTGATCGAGCCGGGGGCGGCGCCAAGCGTGCAGGACCGTAGGGTGCTGGATGCCTGCTACACCTCGGCGCTTGACGTGGCGGTGGCGGCGGGACTGGGCAGCATCGGCCTGTGCGCGGTGTCGACCGGGGCCTTCGGGTACCCTGTCGACATGGTGGGGATGGTGGCCGTGGAGGCCGTCGTGTCCTGGGTCGCCCGGCACCCCGACTCCCCCCTGCGTATCGTGCTGTGCGCCGGCACTGCGGCGGAGGCCGCCGCCTATGAGAGGGCGCTGGCGCCTCCTCCGTGACACCAGACCGTGACGCCGGAACGACTGGGTGGGTGTAACCCCTACCATGGGGCTGTGTGCCCCCCTCCTGGTAGCAGCCCGGACTCCACGACCGTGGCGCGCATCCGTGACGCTGCCATGGCTCGTTTCGCCAAGGACGGTCTGAGCGCGGGGCTGCGTGCCATCGCCGCGGATGCCGGTGTCACGGCCGGCCTCATCGTCCACCACTTCGGCTCCAAGGAGGGGCTGCGGCAAGCCTGCGACGAGGAGGTTCTGCGCCTGGCAGCCCAGGCCAGGACGGACTCCGAGGTCATGGGTGGGCCCGTTGACCTGCTCACCCAGATGGCCCGCACCGAGGACTACGTCCCGGCGACTGCCTACGCGCTACGCTCACTCGTCGAGGGCGGTCCCCTGGGGGCGGCCCTGCTTGAGTCTGTCGTCCTCGACACGGCGCACTACATGAGTGCCGGGGTCGCCTCCGGGCACGTGGCCCCCACTTCCGACGAGGAGAGGCGCTCCCGATACCTGGTGTACTCCGGTTTCGGTGCCCTGGTGCTCTTTGCCCGCTACGCTGCCAGTGATCCCACGGATGTCGAGGCCGTGGTCCGCGAGTTCATGGAGTGGAGCGGCCCGGTGGCCGCCGAGCTCTTCTCCACGGCCCTGCTGACCGACTTGGAGGCCCTTGCGACCTACGTCCAGGCGATGCGTGGAGCGGACGCCGGTAACTGATAGGCGACACTCGCATTCGACCGAGATAGTGTAAAGTAGAGTCCATGAGTACTGAGACCGTCGCTACTCCCTCTATCACCCTCGCCTTCACCGCCTCTGCCGCCCTGAGCGACAGCCTCCAGCGTGTGCTGACCGACCTTATTGCCCTCGAGCTGGTAGGAAAGCAGGCTCACTGGAACATCGTCGGTCCGAACTTCCGCGACCTCCACCTTAACCTTGACGAGGTCGTCGATATCGCTCGTGAGGGCGGTGACGAGGTCGCCGAGCGTATGCGCGCCGTCAACGCGACCCCGGACGGTCGCCCCGCCACTGTGGCAGCCACTACCAGTGTTCCTGCTGCCCCGGAGGGCGAGATCCTCACCTCCGAGGGCGTGGCCTACATCGTGTCCGCCATTGAGGCCGTCGTGGCCACGCTGCGTGGGGTGGACGAGCAGGTTGACGAGGAGGACCCGACTTCCTCCGGAATTATCGAGGACCTTATCGGCAAGCTTGAGCAGCAGGCCTGGTTCATCTCGGCTGAGGTCCGCAAGCCTGTGCGCTGAGGTCGGCAGGCGCCCGCCGAGGCGGTGTGTTGACGGGCCCCGGCCGGGGCGCCGCTGACCTGACGACGGCTCCTTCCGGCGACACGACGTGTCGTCCTGCCGGGAGGAGCCGTGTGCTGTCGGGGGCGGCCTAGGCTCGCCAGTCGCCCAGGGCTCCCTCCAGGCAGCCCAGAGCCGCCTCGACCAGCGGGTAGCGTTCCTCAGGAGGGCAGCCTGCCTGCGCCCAGCGCAGGCAGGCCGTGTCGAGGAAGCTGAGGTAGCCGTGGAAGGCGAAGTCGTCACGAGGGCCGTGGCTGCCACCGACTACCTCGGCCAGGGCAGTTACGGCCTGCTCGCGCGCCTGCTGGCGGACCTCGGTGGCGAGACCGGGCTCATGGCCGGCCAGGAGCTGGTAGGTGGTCCACCCCGGGGTGCGCTTGATGATGAAGTCAAGGTAGGTCAGGATCGAGGTGCGCACTCGGTCCCGGGCTGAGGAGCCGGTGGGCAGCGCCTTGTCGGCCTGGATAATCTGCGCGGCGATCTCCTGGACAGCCTGGGATACTACCTCCGCGTACAGGCGTGCCTTGGAGGTAAAGTACTTGTGCACCAGGGCCTCGGAGGCCTCGACCTGGTGGGCTATGGAGCTCAGAGACACGTCGTCGTAGGGCTGTGCGGCGAAGGCCTGGGCGGCGGCTGCGAGGATGAGGTCGCGACGCTCCTGGGGGTCCATCCGCCGACGGGGCCGCAGGTCAGTGCGCGGAGACATGTTGACATGGTACCGGCGACTGCGGGTATCCTCGGACCATGTCTAGTGAGCAATCTAGAATAAGTGCTCCCGGGCTCCCGACCTGGACGTCCACCTGTGTGTGGTGGCAGGTCTACCCTCTGGGGGCTACCGGGGCGCCGGTGCGGCCTGAGCCTGGCGCCCCGCTGGTCGAGCCTGGTGCCGCCCCTCGGCTGGACCGCCTGGAGCCGTGGCTCGACTACGCCGTGGAGCTCGGTGCCAACGGCCTGTCCCTGGGGCCGATCTTTGCCTCCTCCACCCACGGCTACGACACGACCGACCACTTCCAAATCGACCCGCGCCTGGGCGACGACGCCGCGTTTGACCGACTGGCCCGCTCCTGCCGGGACAGGGGGCTGGCCCTCATGCTCGACGGGGTCCTCAACCACGTGGGCGCCCAGCACCCGCTGCTGCGCGCCGCCCTGGAGGGCGGGCGTGAGCGGGAGATGTTCCGCCTTGAGGGTGCTGGGCAGGATGCTGTCGGTCCCGGCGCTGCTGAAGGTCCTGGCTACGTGACTTTTGAGGGGCACGAGTCCCTGGCGGTGCTCAACCACGACTCCCAGCAGGTCGTAGATCTCGCGGTGCGGGTTCTGTCGCACTGGCTGGACCGGGGGGCGAGCGCCTGGCGGCTGGACGCCGCCTACGCCGTGCCGCCCGCCTTCTGGGCACGCGTGCTGCCCCGAGTGCGCGAGAACCACCCCCAGGCGTGGTTCATGGGGGAGGTCATCCACGGCGACTACCCGGAGTTTGTCTCCCAGTCCACGATGGACTCCGTGACCCAGTACGAGCTGTGGAAGGCGGTGTGGAGCTCCATCAACGACGCCAACTTCTACGAGCTGGACTGGTGCCTGCGCCGTCACAACGAGATGCTGGACTCCTTCACCCCAGCCACCTTCGTGGGCAACCACGACGTCACCCGTATCGCCAGCCGGGTGGGTGAGGGCGGTGCGGCCCTGGCCGCCGTCATCCTCATGACCGTGGGTGGGGTGCCCAGTGTCTACTACGGTGACGAGCAGGCCTTCCGTGGGGTCAAGACCGAGACCCTGGGCGGGGACGACGCCGTGCGCCCGGCGCTGCCGGAGCAGCCCTCCGGGCTGTCCGCTGCGGGGCAGTGGATGTACCGGCTGCACCAGGACCTCATCGGCGTGCGGCGGCGCCACCCCTGGCTGGTTCGGGCCCGCACCGAGGTCACCTCCCTGGACAACCCGGTTCTGGCCTACGACGCCGTCGGGCAGGACGGGCAGCGCCTGGGCGTGAGCCTCGCCCTGGAGCCGCGGCCGCGGGCCGAGGTCCGTGCCCCCGGGGAGGAGGTGCTCGTGGTCGAGGCGCCGAGGTAGGTGGATTGGGTGACAGCAGCAGATAGCAGCAGATAACGGCATGGGTGTGCTGCGAGCGATGACTATTGATGGTTCCATCATCTTGAAGGTTCTTGTTCCGCAGGTGCCACCTGATCAAATGTGGAGTCCCCTGTAGCCGGGTGAAGGGTTTTCCAGTCGCTTGTCTTCTGGTAACGTAGATTGTGCTCACATCGTGATGCCGTGGGTGGGGTTAAGGTGCCCGTGGGGTCGGTCGGGGTGGGGGCGCGCACATGGTTCGGTGCCGTCCCTATCGTCGGTTCCAGCGGGAGGGGCCTCGTTAGCACTGTGGTCTGCCAATGGAGGGTAACGTGAAAAAAGCACAGAGCATCAGGAATGCGGCCATGCGGGTCTATGGGTCCCAGGGGCTCGGGGCGAGCCTGGAGGACGTCGCCGCTGACGCCGACGTCACCACCGAGGAGATTCTTGCGGAGTTCGGTTCCGTCGAGGGACTGCAGTCGGCGTGCACGAGCTACGTCTTCGAGGTTGTCGAGGAGACGCACGGGTCACTCAACCCCCAGGACGACATGTTCAAGCACCTGGTGACTGCTGACGAGTACGAGCCGGTCGTCCGCTACCTGGTGATGTGCCTGCGCGCCGGCGGCGACCTCGCCCGCCACGTCATCGAGCAGATGACTGCTGACGCCGAGCAGAACCTGGCTCGGCAGGCGCAGCACGGAGTCGTCGTCGAGAGCGCCGATCCGAAGGCCCGCGCGCGCTACCTGACGCTGAGCCAGGCCGGTGCCCTCGTCATGGAGTTCGCCATAGCCGAGCCGGGGGCCACCAGCATGGAGGTCTGGCAGAACCACGTGGCGACTACGACGCTGCCGGCTCTCGAGCTGTACTCCCACGGCATGCTTACTGACGGCGGCGCTATGCTCGAAGAGTACAAGAAGTCCGTGGTTGGCCAGGGTGCTACGCCGTAGTGGCTAGCTGAAGCCTGCGTAAGGACTTGATGAGCCCTGCGGTGTGCGGGCACTACGCTCCGTCAGGGTCTGCAGGCCGGGCTCTTCAGGGTGCGCCGATACCTCGGAGGGTAGAACGAGCCGCGCTGGTCGACGTCAAGTCCTGGCGCCCTCCCCAGGGAGGAGCCTGCGGGTGTACTGGTCCTACTGTCACGAGGCGGCTGTCCTGGGCCTGGCGGTCGGGTGGCGCGGGCCTCAAGAGAACCAGGGAGTAGAACAGCATGGATGTAGCGGTTGACGCCCATGCCCTCGGGAGCGAGGGTTTCCGGCGCCGGTACGGTGTAAGGCTCGCTTATGTCGCAGGGTCCATGTATCGCGGGATCTCTTCACCGGACATGGTCGTGCGGATGGGAGAGGCTGGCCTCCTGGCCTTCCTCGGAACTGGAGGTCTGGCGTCGGCGCGCCTCACCCGCGCGGTGGATGATGTCTGTCAACGACTCGGGGGGCGTGGAGTGTTTGGCCTGAACCTCCTGGCCGCGCCCTCCCGGCCCGTTGACGAGGAGGCCGTGGTGGACCTGTGTCTAGCACGAGACATCAGCGCTGTCGAGACGTCAGCTTTTGTTACGGTTACGCCGCCGATGGTGCGGTACCGGCTCCAGGGAGTCAGGGAGGGGCGGGACGGTGAGGTAGTAGCCCCTCGGCGGATCATGGCTAAGGTCTCCCGGCCGGAGGTCGCACGACTGTTTCTCGGGCCACCGCCCGAGCCGATCGTGCGCCAGCTGCGTGAGACCGGGCGGATCACTGAAGACGAGGCGAGGCTCGCGCGTCGGGTGACGATGGCCGACAGCATCACAGTTGAGGCGGACTCCGGCGGGCACACCGACCAGCGGTCGGCGCTGACCCTGCTCCCCGACATTCTCCGGCTCCGGGACGAGACGCAGTCGCAGGTGCCCTCCGGTCGGCGGGTGAGCATCGGCGCGGCCGGTGGTCTCGGGACGCCGGAGTCCGTGGCGGCGGTCTTCCTGATCGGTGCAGACTACGTCCTCACCGGAAGCGTCAACCAGTGCACTGTCGAGGCTGGTACCAGCGAGCTCGTCAAGGAGATGCTCCAGGGCGTCGGGACCGCCGACACGGCGATGGCTCCGGCCGGGGACATGTTCCAGGAGGGTGCCAAGGTGCAGGTTGTCGGCCGAGGCACCCTGTTCGCCCCCCGGGGACGTAAGCTCTACGAACTGTACCACCAGCACGCGTCATGGGAGGAGCTGGTCCGCAGCGACCCACGCGTCGCGCGCCAGATTGAGGAGCGGTACTTCGGCCGGGGCTTCGAGGAGGTATGGCAGGAGACCCGCGCCTACTACGGGGCTCGTTACCCGGAGGAGGTCGAGCGTGCTGAACGGCAGCCGCGTCGGAAGCTGGCGCTCGTGTTCCGACGCTACTTCTCCCTGTCCAGCCGCTGGGCACAGGAGGGGAAGGAGTCCCAGCGCGTCAACTTCCAGATCCAGTGCGGTCCTGCTCTCGGGGCCTGGAACCGGTGCGTGCGGGGCACGGCGCTCGAGCCGTGGCGGTCCCGCCACGTGGACCAGGTCGCTGACGTGCTCATGGGCGGGGCGGCAGATCTGCTGAGCGCGACCGTGGGCCGCTACGCGAGCCGCACCAGCCCACTGCCAGCGACTGTCCCGGCAGGCTCCAGCACGGGGAGGCAGTCATGACTCTGGTCCACGTGTTCCCAGGTCAAGGAGCGCAGCGTGTCGGGATGGGGGGCGAGGTCCTTGCGCGGTTCCCGCACCTGGTGGCCCAGGCCGAGTCCCAGCTCGGGTGGTCCATCCGTGAGCTGTGTGCCCAGGGTCCTACGGAAAGGCTGTCTGATACGCGCTTCACGCAACCTGCCGTCTATGTGGTCAGTGCGCTGAGCTATCTTGCGCACGTCCGAGACTCCGGCGAGGTTCCCACCCTGTTCGCGGGGCACAGCCTCGGTGAGTACACGGCGCTCTTCGCCGGGGGAGCCTACGACTTCCTGACCGGTCTGGAGATCGTCGCGCAACGGGGGCGCCTCATGGCGGAGGCGCCCCCGGGGGCCATGGCCGCTGTCATCGGCCTCAGCCACGAGGCGGTGCGGACAGCGCTGCTGGAGGCTGATGAAGGCGGTGTCACGCTGGCGAACCTGAACCTCGCCGACCAGGTTGTCGTCGCGGGCAGTCCTGAGGCGCTGGACCGTGTCACACCACCCCTGAAGACGGCCGGAGCAACGGCGGTCACTCGGCTCCGGGTGAGCGGTGCATTCCACTCCAGCCTCATGGCCGAGCCAGCCGAGCGGTTCCGGGCGTTCCTGGACGGATACCGGTTCAATCGGCTGAGGATCGCGACGTTGTCGAACGTGACTGCGGCGCCGCACGAGCAGGAGACGCTCCACGAACTGCTCGGCCGCCAGATGGTCGAGCCGGTCAACTGGGTCGGCTGCATGGACTACATGCTCAGGAAGCCTGATCCCGAGGTCGTGGACGTCGGGCCGGGGGCCGTCCTTGCCCGACTGGTCGAGAGGCACCGGGCTGCCAGGGCCGCAGGTGGCGGGCTGGGGCGATCGTGATGGCTTCTGTGACATCCGTCCGCATTAGTGCGGAGCAGGTGCGACGGTTCGCGGAGCTCAGCGGTGACGTCAACCCGCTGCACACCGACCAGGTCTATGCGCGAGCCACCCCCTTCGGACAGCCGGTGGTCCACGGGATGCTTGCAGTGCTCACCTGCCTTGCTGCGCTGCCGGAGCGCCCGGGCTGTCTCTCCTGGCTCACGGTCTCATTCGACTCGCCGGTACTGCCGGGGACCACCTACTCACTTGAAACCACGGTCGGCATGGACGACTCCGCTGAGCTCGTCCTTCTTGATGGGCGTCGTCGAGTCCTGGTTATCACGTGCGGATTCAGCTCCCGGCCAGCGAGGTGCCCCTCCGTCTCTGAGCTGGCGACCACGAGGACCGGGCGCCGGTCGACCAGCAGGGAGACGGACCCCATGCAGATGCCCCCCGGGACGAGGCACGTGAGCCCCTACAGCTGTCTGGCGACGGAGGTCGGCGACCTGAGCGAGGCACTTGACCTGCTGGGGCGCGGCGTCAACGACTTTCAGATCCAGGTGCTGGCCTGGTGCAGCTACTCAGCTGGGATGGAGATCCCCGGAACCGCTGCCCTGCTCGCCCGGCTGTCCGTCACCTTCACTGAGGACGCCCCTGAGCACGCCGTGGAGGTTCTGGGCCGCTGGGAGGTTGCTGACCATTACGTCGAGCGTGGTGTTATCGACCTCCACGGCCGACTCACCAGCCCTGCCGGATCCGGCGTCTGGGCGGTGGCTGAGGCCAGGGCCTGGGTCAGACCCACGCTGGCCGAGCCTCGGCCCGACAGCCTCGTGGACCTCCTCGACGACTCGGCCGCTCTCTGTGGCAGTGTGGCTGCCGTCATCGGCGGAAGTCGCGGGCTGGGTGCGGCGATGGTCAT
The DNA here is from genome assembly GCF_003591215.1 of Actinomyces sp. 2119. Classification (NCBI taxonomy): domain Bacteria; kingdom Bacillati; phylum Actinomycetota; class Actinomycetes; order Actinomycetales; family Actinomycetaceae; genus Actinomyces; species Actinomyces sp. 2119. Next base: position 109,052 of record NZ_QYRR01000007.1, on the reverse strand, counting down.
GGCCCTGGTGCTCCAGGGGGCGACTGTCTACCTGGTGCACCAGCACAGCACCGGCGCGGTGGCGCGGCTGCGGGAGAGCCTCGGCGCACGCAGTGACCAGGTGGTGGTGATGCAGGGTGACTGCGCCGACCCCCAGTTCTGCCGGGATCTGGCGGCCCGGATCACGGCAGAGCACGACCGCCTTGACGTGCTGGTGCTCAACGCGGCCCCCGCACTGGGGGAGCAGGATCCTGACGTTGACGACGGGCAGCGCCTCGTCGCCTATGTGCAGCGGGCGCTCTCCATGGTGCATACCCCGCTGGCAGCGCTCGGGGACCTGGTCGACAAGGCGGTCGGCTCGATCGTCTGGGTGTCCAGTTCCGCCGTGTCAGCGCCGGTAGAGGGCTGGAGCCACTACGTCACCGCGAAGACGGCAGTCGAGGGCCTGGCTCGGTCCGTGCGCACCCGCTACCCGGCATCCCGCTCCCTTGTGGTCCGGCCTCCCCGCCTCCTGACGACCCTGACGTCGCTTGGTCTGCATGATGACCCCCTCCCTCCAGGCAAGGTAGCCGCTGCGGTTGTGCGGTGGTTGGCCGAGCGTGGGCAGGGCGGGGGGACGACTGCTGTTCTGGAGGAGTTCCCGGGACAGCCTCAGGTACCGGAGGACGGGGAGCGGACAGGTGCCGCCACCCTGCCCGAGCCGGACTCCGTGGACGTCCCGACGTTGCAGATCGTGGCGACCTTCACTGCGGACCCGGTGCTCCCTGCGCTCGGCTTCTGGGCGGGCAGGCTGAACCTGGGGCTCAGGCCACGGCTGAGCCCGTACGCGCAGGTGCTCCAGGAGCTCCTTGACCCCGGCAGCGCGATGGCGGGCAACAAGGGCGGGGTTAACGTCGTCCTCCTGCGTCCCTCGGACTGGGCTCCACAGAGCCGTACCGGGTTGACCCGTGACCTGGCGGAGGCTGTTAGTACCTCGGCCGGTCGCTCAGGCATCCCGCACGTCGTCATTGTCTGCCCCTCCCCGGAGGGATCGGACCCTGCGGACACGGAGAGCCAGCACGCGCTCCTCAAGCAGCTCCAGGACCAGCTGTCCGCAGTGCCTGGCGCACACGTCCTGTCAACCGACCACTTCGGACCGCAGTACGTAGGGCCGGAGCACCATGACCCGATCCGGGACCGCCTCGGCCACATCCCGTACACCCGTGAGGGCTTTGCCGGGCTGGCGACCGCTGTCGCGCGCAGTGTCCGGGCGGTGCTGAGGCCCCCGGCCAAGGTTCTCGTGCTCGACGCGGACAACACGCTGTGGGACGGCGTGTGCGGCGAGGACGGGCCCCAGGGCGTCCGCTTGGACGCAGCGCACCTAGATCTGCAGCGCTGGGCGCTGGATCTGCGCGGGCGCGGCGTGCTGTTGGGGTTGGTCAGCAAGAACCACGATGCTGATGTGCGTGCGGTGCTGCAGCGTCCAGACATGCTGGTCACGTCTGAGCACCTGGCTGCCAGGCGCGTCAGTTGGTCACCGAAGTCCACCGCTATTCGCGAGATGGTGGCTGAGCTCGACCTCAGCCTGGACTCCGTGGTCTTCGTCGACGACAGCCCGGTAGAGATCGGGGAGGTCGCGGCCCGCCTCCCACAGGTGCTTGGTATTCGACTGCCGAGCAGTACCGCAGGAATCCGGTCGGTTGTCGACCACACCTGGGCATTTGACCAGCTAGAGGTGACGATTGAGGACCGCAGGCGCGCCGAGCGCTACCAGGAGGCCCGGGAGCGTCAGAGGTTCCAGACCTCCGCTCCCGACCTCGCCTCCTTCGTCGCCGGGCTGGACCTGCGCGTCGACATGCGCGAGGTCGACGAGGAGGATCACGCACGGGTCTCGCAGATGACCTACCGCACCACGCAGTTCAACACCACGGGCCTACGACTCTCGACCGGGGAGGTCGCCCGGCTCGTGGAACGAGGTACGGCCTGCTGGGTGGCCTCGGTGGCAGACCGTTTCGGCGACCACGGGATCACGTGCCTGGCTGTCGTCTCCCACGACGACGAGACCATGTTTGTGGAGAACCTGCTCATGAGCTGCCGGGTGCTCGGCAAGGGGGCGGAGCACGCGGTATTTGCCCGGCTGGGCCGTATCGCCCTGGACCTCGGGCTCACCACCGTCGAGCTTCCCGTCATCCCTACGGAGCGCAACCAGCCGGTGCGCGACTTCCTGCAGGCTGTGACGGGCCCGGCTACGCAGGCACAGCAGGCGGACGGGACGACCGTCCTGGTGCACAGGATGTCGGCGGAGGCTGCGGCATCCGTGAAGTTCGATCCCGACGTCGCCAGCGCTGCGGCAGCCACGGCGCGGCGGTCGCCGCCACCTGCTACCTCGTCGAGGGACCGCTTCACGGGGCTGTCGGACATCCCGGCTGATCTTGCCACGCCAGCGCAGGTGGATCTTGCGGTCAACGAGCCGCCGGACCAGGTCCCGGTGGAGCCCCGGCACGGCGCGGGGACGGCCCGGGCACAGTCGGTGGTCGAGGTCTTCTCCAAGGTGCTGCGTCGACCGGCCGCTCAGCTGGGGCCGTGGACGCGGTTGGAGGATCTCGGTCTAAGCTCGATGCTGCGTGTCGAGCTCATGGCTGAGTTGGAGAGGCAGAGCGGGCGTCTGCCCTCTACGTTGCTCTATGAGAGCGAGACCCTTGCGGATGTTGCCAGGGTGATCAGCGCCGGGTCCTCGCCGTCCCCGCCGGATCTGCCAGATCTCGAGCCGGTGGAGACCAGGTCCCGGCCTGTGACCGAGGAGCCCCGGCCGCCCGCTGAGCCTATGAGGGTCGACGCCGCCCGCGGTAGTGCGGTGGCCGTCGTGGGCCTGGCGGGCCGCTACCCTGGTGCCAGGACGCCAGACGAGCTCTGGGACGTGCTGTCCAGCGGCAGCACCCAGGTGCGTGAGATGCCTGCGGCCCGGCAGACCCAGGCCTTCCGGGATGCCTCCCCCGGGGCAGAGGGCCTCAGGCCGTGGCGGGGGTGCTTCCTCGACGACGTCATGGCCTTCGACTCGTTGTACTTCAAGATCTCACCGCTCGAGGCCGCGGCGATGGATCCCCAGCAGCGTCTCTTCCTCGAGACAGCCACCGAGGCGCTCCAGGACGCTGGCTACACCTCGGCGGGCCTGGGGCGGCACGTCGGAGTCTACGTCGGGGCCATGGCCTGCGACTATGCTGTTGCCTCCGCGCACGCGGCCGTGGAGGGGACCGCAGCGCTCCCGCACTCCGCGCTGTACCAGATCGCCAACCGAGTCTCGTACGTCCATGACTTCCACGGCCCCAGCATCACCGTGGACACGGCCTGCTCGAGCTCCGGGGTGGCTGTACACCTGGCGTGCCAGGATCTCCGCAGCGGCAAGGTGGAGGCGGCCGTCGTCGGCGGGGTCAACCTCATCCTGCATCCGGCCCGTTTCATCCAGTACTCGCACATGGGCATGCTGTCGCTGACGGGTGCGTGCCGACCTTTCGGCGCTGGGGCTGACGGTATGGTGCTGGGAGAAGGAGCCGGTGCTGCTCTTCTCAAGCCGCTGGAGGCTGCTGAGCGGGACGGGGACCACATCTACGGGGTGCTACGGGGAAGCGCTGTCAACACTGCCGGCCACACCCAGGGATTCACTGTCCCGAGCCCCTCCCGGCAGTCGGAGCTGGTGCGTGACGCTCTTGAGGACGCGGGCCTGTCGGCTGAGCGAGTGTCTGTGGTCGAGGCGCACGGGACGGGGACCCCTCTCGGCGACCCTATTGAGATCCGCGGCCTCGCCGAGGCGCTCGCCTCGCGTAGGGCTGTCGGGAAGACCTGCCTGGTCTCCAGCGTCAAGTCCGTGATCGGCCACCTCGAGCCTGCGGCAGGGATCGCCGGTCTCACCAAGGTGCTCCTCCAGCTGAGGCACCAGACCGTCCTGCCCTCGCTGGGGGCGGAGGAGACGAGCCCGGAGATCGACTTCGCTACCACTCCCTTCTCTGTCCCCACCGTCTCCTGCCCGTGGCCCGACGAGGGGGAGCCGCGCGTCGTGGGAGTGAGCTCGTTCGGTGCAGGCGGGGTGAACGCTCACCTGGTTGTTGAGGAGTACCGATCCCAGGCCGTCCCGCAGGCGGAAAGGGACGGCGAGGAGCTGGTGGTGCTGTCCGCACGTGCTGACGACCAGCTTGTGGCTAGCGCGCAGCGACTGCACGACCATCTCTGCGGAGTCGGAGCCGATCTTGCTCTGGCCGACGTAGCGTACACGCTGCGGGTGGGACGTCGGCCGATGGAGCGTCGGCTGGCGCTCGTGGTCGCAGATCGGGAGAGCCTTATACGTGCACTTGAGGAGTACGTCGAGGATGGTCCCGATACGGTCAGCAGCGCCGTCTGCCTCGTGGGCCAGCGGCCCGGGGGCCAGCAGGCGGAGGGGCTGACCCACGTGCTGGGCACGGGTTACGGGGTCGAGTTCCTGGCTCGGCTGGGTGGGGACGGCGAGCTGTCCTCGCTGGCGACGCTGTGGGTCCAGGGCGTAGAGATCCCGTGGCCGGAGGTACTGCCAGCACGTGGTGCCCACCGGGTCTCGCTGCCGACCTACCCCTTCGCGTCGCCGGTGCACGCGCTAGCCGGCACCGGACCGCAGGAGCAGCCTGTGCAGACGGGTCCGGACAGGCAGCCTGACCGGTCCGACGACACAGCCGACGGGCTCCCGCTGGGCGGGGGAGGAGTGCCTGACAACCTCGACGATACCGGCATCCAGGTCCACCTGGACGGGGCCGAGCCCTGGCTCCGGGACCACGTCATCTCTGGTGAGTACCTGGTGCCCGGCGTGATATGCCTGGACCTTGTCCTACGTCTTGCCGTGCGTACGGCATCACCCGCTGGGTCGTGGGACCGGGGCCCCTACCTCGTCAGCAACGTTGTCTGGGCGACTCCCCTGGCCGTGTCCGGCAGCGGACTGACGGTCTCCGTCCGCAGTGAGGACACTGACACCTCCTCGCGAGCCCTGGGTCTCTACCGGGATGAACCTGGAGCGCCTGCCGCCGTGCGGGCTGTGGTGACGCGGGCCGCACGGGCTGAGGTCTGCGAGCTGGCGGCGCAGGGCCCCGAGGTGGGAACCACCTGGTCAACGGAGGAGGTCTACGCGAACCTGGCCGGGCGCGGCATGGCCTACGGTCCCTCCCTGCAGGGCCTGCGCTCGGTGGAGGCCTGGGCTGACGGTGCCCGTTCGGTTGTCGCGCTCCCCGCCACGTCCGCGGACCACTCCAACCAGTCCAAGGATCACGTCATGCACCCGGCGATCCTTGACGGCGCCCTGCAGACGGTGCTGGTGGGCAGTGGCAGGAGCGGTGCCTACCTGCCGTACTCCCTGTCAGAGTGCTGGGTCAGTGCCCGGGGAGTGCAGGAAGAGGCCACGGTGCAGGTGAGCTACCGGCGCCGGGACGCCACGATGCTTCGCTGCGACCTGGACGTGGTCGCGGCGGATGGAACCCTGCTTACGGCACTGCGGGACCTTGTCCTCCTGCCGGCTGCCGACGAGCCGGCCCGGTCCGGGAATATCCGGGCTCTCCGGCCGGTGTGGCAGGAGGGCGACTCGGGTGGGCTGCCACCTGAGGCTGACGGTGCTGCCGGTCCCACGCACGTCGTCGTGCTCTCGCAGGAGCGTACCGACCACGAGGCGTGGTGCCGGGCGCAGGCGTCAGGCGACTGGACCCTGGTGGGGCCGGAGGACCTGGACGGCCTGCTGGCCGACGGGTCCGCCAGCACGATGGTGGTTGACTACCGCGGACTGCGCGGCGGGCCGACCTCGGCGGCGGAGCGGCTGTCTCAGGTCCGTGACGTGACGACGGCTGTGCTGCGTGCGCAGGGGGTCGCGACCCACCTGCTGCTGACTCCCCCGGCGGAGAGCGACCCGGCGGCCGTCGCCGCCGCCGGGTTCTCGCTCGCGGCGACCCGTGAGTCTGCGGGCCTGCGGTCAGTCCGGGTGGAGGTGCCACGTGCCGATGATGTGCCCGCCCCGCAAGCCCTGCTGGCGGAGTGGCGTCACAGCGACGTCGAGGTCCGTGCCCCGCATCCAGGCGCCGGTCGCCAGGTCCGTGGTTTCGAGGAGGTCGCCCCGACGCTCCAGGCGTCGAGGTTGCGGCAGGGCGCACACTACGTGGTCACCGGCGGAGGCGGTGGGATCGGCCGGAGGCTGGGCCACTGGTTGGCGCGGACCCTCGGGGCCAGCGTCCTGCTCCTGGGGCGCTCGCCCCAGGAGCCCTGGGCTGGTGAGCGCCCGCAAACCGCCCCCGGCGAGGTGCGCTACATGTCCTGTGACGTCACGGACCGCGACGCCCTGGCAGACGTCCTGGCGCAGGAGCGGGCCGCGTACGGTCCCCTGCACGGAGTCATCCACGCGGCCGGCGTGATCGACGACGCCCCGGCTGTGCAGAAGTCCTATGAACGCTGTGCACGGGTCCTGGCCCCCAAGGCCACCGGGGCGGCTCTGCTGGACGTGCTGACCTCGGAGGACCCGCTGGAGCTCTTCGTCATGATGTCCTCCACGTCTGGCACTCTTGGCAGCGCTGGCCAGTGCAGCTACTCGATGGCAAACCGTTTTCTTGATGCCTTCGCCGAGCACCGCCAGGCGCAGGTGAGACGTGGTGCTCGTCTGGGCCACACCGTCTCCCTCATCTGGCCCCTGTGGTCGGACGGGGGCATGAAGCCAGATCCCACGGTGGATCAAGCGCTGCGACAGGCCACAGGCTTCACCCCGGTCTCTTCTGAGGAGGCGTTCACGTTCTTCGAGCAGGCGCTGGCCCTGGACGAGCCCGTTGTCATGGCTGCTCACGGAGACACGGCGCGGATTCGCAGCACGCTCCTGCGTCGTCCGGCTCCACGGCCGACCCGTGCCACCGCCCACCGACGGGTGGAGGCGCCCGGCCCCTCCCGCATCGCAGTGGCCGCCGTGCTGCGCGAGCTCGCCGTCGCTCTGCTGCATATTGACGAGCACGACCTGGAAGGCGACGTCGAGTTCAGCGAGGTCGGCTTCGACTCCGTGCTCTACGCCGAGTTCGCCACCATGATCAACGAGCGTCTCGGGACCGACGTCTCACCCGTGGTGTTCTTCGACCACGCGACCGTTGACCTCCTTGCCGACCACCTCCTGGTGGCGCACACCCCGCGCCTGCCGGACGAGGCGGGCGCATCCACCGTCAACCACCCTGGCGGCTCCAGGACTGCCGAGCCGCAGGTACGGCTGGGCCGGGCTGAGACGACCGGCCCTGGCACGGCTCCTGCCGGGCCGGGCGCCCGGCAGGAGGCGGGTGACCAGGGTGAGGAGGTCCCGGTCTGGGCGAATGACGTCGCCGTGGTGGGGATGGCCGGGCGCTTCCCCGGTGCGGACGATCTTGAGACCTTCTGGCAGAACCTGGTCAGGGGGGTCGACTCGGTGCGCGAGGTGCCGACGGATCGCTGGGACTGGCGAGAGCAGGAGCCGAAGCGCCCTGGCGAGCCCGGGGCGACCCGGTGCCGGTGGGGTGGCTTCCTTTCCGACATCGAGGCCTTCGACCACGAGCTCTTCCACATCTCGGGCTGGGAGGCCGGACTGATGGACCCCCAGCAGCGCCTCTTCCTCGAGTCCTCCTGGGCCGCCCTGGAGGACTCGGGCCGCGACCCCTGGTCGCTGCGCGGATCCCGGACAGGCGTCTTCGCTGGTGTGAGCCTGCACGACCACCTGCACCGGCTCCTGAGCAGCGGGGCCGTACCGGTGGGACACCTGGCGACCGGCAACGTGCACGCCATTGTTGCCAACCGCGTCTCCCACCTGCTCGATCTGCGAGGTCCCAGTGAGGTGGTCGACACTGCGTGCTCGAGCTCCCTCACCGCGCTGCACCGGGCCGTGACAGCGCTGCGTGCCGGTGAGTGCGACCTGGCGGTCGTCGGCGGCGTGAACGCGCTGCTGACCCCCTTCTGGTTCGCCGCCTTCGACAACGCGGGCATGCTCTCCCCGCAGGGGCGGTGCGCGACCTTTGACGCCTCGGCGGACGGCTACGTGCGGGGCGAGGGAGTCGGCGTCGTCGTCCTGCGACGCCTCCGTGACGCCCTGGAAGACGGTGACACGGTACACGGAGTCGTCACAGGTACGGCGGTCGCGCACGGAGGGCGTGCGCACTCTCTTACTGCGCCGCGTCCTGCAGCGCAGGCGGAGGTCGTCGCTGCAGCCCACCACCAGGCGGGCGACCGCGCACCGGTCAGCTATGTCGAGACCCACGGGACAGGCACCCCCCTCGGTGACCCGATCGAGGTCGAGGGCCTGAGGCTGGCGGGCATCGGCACCGACGCCACAGGGGCGCCCCGCGCGGACCGCGTGTACCTCGGCTCCCTCAAGTCGGCGATCGGGCACCTGGAGTCGGCTTCCGGGGTCGCCGGACTCATCAAGGTCCTCCTGGCGATGCGCCACCGCTGGCTCCCGGGGAACCTCCACTACGAGACCCCCAACCCGCACCTGGGACTTGCAGGTACGACGCTGTGCCCCCTGGACCGTGGGCGCGCGTGGGAGCCCGTCGACGCGGCTGGTGACCCGGTCCCGCTGAGGGCTGGGCTGTCGGCCTTTGGGTTCGGAGGAACCAACGCCCACGTCGTCCTCGACGAGCCGCCCGCTCCCGCACGCCGTTGTCCTGCGTCGGGCTCCGGGCCGCTCGTCGCGACGCTGTCGGCGCCCGACCCGGATCGTCTGCAGGATTACGCGAGGAGCGTGGCCAAGGTCCTGAGCGCCGGATCTGACTGCCTGGATGCCGCAGACGTCGCCTGGACCCTGCGTGACGGCCGCCCAGCACTGGAGCACCGGGTCGCTGTCGTGGCGGAGAGCGTGCCGGAGATGGCTCGCGGCCTCCGCGACTTCGCTGACCGTGTTGAGCGGGTCAACGTGTTCTCCAGTCGCGTCGCCCGCGAGGACGGTGCCAGTGCCAACGGTGACGAGGGACCCGTGCCCTCGGCCCGGGAGACCAGGGCCGAGGTGGCGCAGCGGCAGGCCCGGGAGTGGGTGCGCGGGGGGCCTCCGCCCGACTTGCCGAGCAGCGGCGGTCCCCGCCGCAGGGTGTCCCTGCCGACCCACCCCTTCGCGCGGGTTCCGATCCCCTTCGGCACCGCCCTGCCGGGGGCCGGTGCCGTCAACGACCCGGCTGGTGAGCGGCTGGTCCTGCTGCGTCCCTCGTGGGTCCCTGTGAAGGCCCCGCCTGCCGTGGTGCCGCAGACCAGGCCCACCGTGGTCGTCCTTGCCGGCTCCGGGGCCGCGCTGGACCTTGCCGCTGCTGCCCATGCGGTGCCGGGCGCGCGCTGGGTACTTCTTCGCGAGGACACCGGGCTCCCGCAGGTCGCGCGGGAGGAGTACGTCCTGGGAAAGACGGCGGCGGAGGCGGAGGCCACCCTCGAGTCTGTCCTCACCGACCACGAGATCGACGCGGTGATCGATCTGACCGGAGTGGACCCAGGCGGGGGACCGGTGCCGGAGGAGCGGCTTGAGGACCAGCTGCTGCCCCTGATCGGGCGGCGCCTGCGCTCGGCCCCTGATGCTCAGCTTCGCGTCCTGGTGGTCGGGAGGCAGACCTGGGAGCGCCCGGACCAGGCGCGCCGGATGGCAGTGGTGCGCGCGCTGGGCGCCGAGTACCAGCGAGTGGTTGCTGGCGCACTGGAGCTGGACCCAGTCCCGGATGATCCCGCCGAGCTCCTGACGCAGGCCCTCACGGAGCTCTGTCGGCTCGACGAGCAGGACCCGGGCTGGACGCTTCTTCAGGGGCAGGACCGCTGGGCCAGGTCCTTCGAGGAGATCTCGGCCCCGACGCCCGCGCTGGTGCCGGGTCGCTTCGGGCCCTTTGGCATCGACCCGGAGGACACCTATGTCATCACCGGCGGCACGAGCGGACTCGGGCTCGCGGTGGCCGAGCGCCTTGTCGAGCGTGGCGCCCGGCGCCTGGCGCTGCTCGGGCGACGTCCTCTCCCCGCTGCTGAGACCTGGGACAGCATCGGGCCCGACCACCCGAGGTCGGCGTCAGTGGCAGCCCTACGGAGGCTCCGTCACCGTGGCGCGGCGATCGCGACCCACACCGGGTCCCTGGCCGACCAGGCTGACGTGGCGGACTTCCTCAGGCGGTGCACCGGTGCCCGGGGACGGATCGCCGGCGTCGTCCACTGCGCCGGAGACGTCCCTCGGGCTCCCGTTCCCTTCCTCCACCAGTCGCCGGACGAGGTGCGCCAGAGTTGGCAGGCGAAGGACTCCGGGTGGGATGTAGTCGCTGGGTGCCTCCAGCAGGCGCGTCCTGACTTCATCGTGCTCTTCTCTTCGGTCTCCGCAGCCCTTCCAGCGCTGAGCGCGGGATGGGCCTCCTACGCCGGGGCCAACGCCTATCTGGACGCTGAGGCGATGCGGTGCTGGGGCCAGGACGGAGGCACGGCCCTTCGATCTATCGGCTGGGCGAGCTGGCAGGGCGCAGGTACCGGGGTCGTGACGACGCCGGAGGCGGAGAGGTCCGGCCTGCGGCCCCTGTCCGTGACCGAGGGCCTAGACCTCCTCGAGCGCGCGCTGATGGTGGACGAGCCGCATCTGCTCGCGGTGAAGATCGACCCGCAGCACTCGACGCCTGTCGCAGGTCCTGCCCAGAGCACCTCGCAGGAGCAGGGCCGGGCAGAGGCGGCCAGTACCCCGGCTCCGCCAGGCCTCGGAGCGCCGCTTCCTGCCGCTGCTGGTACCGAGGCTTTTCTCCTCGGCCTGTTCGAGGAGCACCTGAAGGTCTCGCGCGAGGCCCTGGCTGCTGGCGCGACCTTTGGCGAGCTGGGAGTCGACTCCATCTTCATTGCTGGGCTCGTCCCCATGCTTGAGCAGTACCTGGGCCGCCCGGTGCAGCCCACGACGGTCCTTGAGCACGACACGGTGCACGCTCTCGCGGCCGCGCTAGGAGCCCCGGAGGGTGCTGCCCCGACGTCGGGGCAGCACCCTCCGGGGCCTCCGGATCTGCTGGCCGCCCCACGGCCTGTCTCGTCCCAGGCTGAGGAGCCGGCAGCAGGCTGCGGGCCGGTCGCGATCATCGGCATGGCGGGACGCTACCCAGGCGCGCCGGACCTTGAGGCCTTCTGGGAGGTACTGTCCGCTGGCAGGTGCACGGTGAGGGAGGTTCCTCGTCGGCGATGGGACGTGGACGCCCTGTACCGTCGGGACTGGCAGCCTGGTGCCATCACAAGCCGTTGGGGCGGGTTCCTGGAGGACGTGGACCAGTTCGACCCGGAGTACTTCGGGATCGACCCTGAGGTAGCCACAGAGATGCACCCCAGTATCCGTGTCTTTCTGGAGGTCGGTGACGCGACCTTGCGCTCGGCTGGCTACGACCGCTCCGAGCTGGACGGACGGCGGGTCGGGGTCTACGTCGGCGGCGGGACGGAGGGGCACGGCAGCGTCGTGCGCGAGCCCGGACCCCACAGCGCTACCGCGCAGAACCAGAGCTTCTTGGCGGCCCAGCTTGCGCAGTGGCTGAACCTCCGCGGGCCCCACCTCGTGGTCGACACGGCCTGCTCGTCGTCTCTGGCCGCCCTCCACCTGGGTCTCCAGGCGGTGCGGGCAGGAGACTGCGACCTCTGCCTGGTCGGCGGGGTGGATCTGCTCCTGGACGAGATGCCCTACCTGAGGCTGAGCGCTGCTCGGGCGCTTTCCCCCGACGGCCTGTGCCGTGCCTTCGACGCCGGGGCCAACGGGCTGGTCCTGGGCGAGGGAGCGGGTGCGGTCCTGCTCAAGCCGCTCAAGAAGGCCGTGGCGGACGGGGACCAGGTCATGGCGGTGGTCGAGGGGACGGCCATGAACAACGACGGCCGGACGATGGGCCTGACGACCCCCAACCCGCAGGCGCAGCAGGAGGTCGTGGAGGAGGCGCTCTCGGCAGCAGGCGTTGCCGCGTCATCGGTCAGCTACGTGGAGGCGCACGGTACCGGCACGCTAATCGGCGACCCGATCGAGATGCAGGCGCTGTCCGCCGTCTTCGACGCAGCAACCGCCGTACACCGAAGTTGCGGTATCGGGAGCGTGAAGTCGAACATCGGCCACCTTCTTCGGGCTGCTGGTATGGCGTCCCTGCACAAGGTGCTGCTCGCGCTGGCGCATGGGCAGCTCCCCCCGACCCTGCACTGCCAGGAGCCGAACCCGCGCTTCAACCTTGCCGACTCTGCCCTTGAGCCGGTGACCTCGTTGACGCCGTGGCCTGAGCGGGACGGTGTCCGTCGCGCAGGTGTGAGCGCCTTCGGCTTCGGCGGCACCAATGTGCATGTTGTCCTCCGGGGTGCCCAGCCCAGTGAGCGTAGCGCCCAGGCCCGTCAGCCTCTTCCGGACGCGCCTGTCAGACGACGCAGCCTCTGGGCGGGCGGCACGGGCAGGCAGCGGTCTCGGCCTGCGACCCGGCGCCGGGAGCCGCTGCTCGTTCTCCAGGAAGGCGAGTGACGAGATGGACAAGCTGATGGGCGGCCCAGGGGAGCCAGACGTGACGGACCAGATTAGCAATCGGTGTTTCTCTGCCGTCCTGCCGTGCGACTCGGCACCGTTCCGGGACCACCAGGTGCACGGGGCCAGGGTGCTGCCAGGCGTCTTCCTCATCGACATGGTGCTGCGGTCCCTGCGTGGCTGCGGCGTGGACACCGCCCGGGTCGAGCTGCGCCGCTGCCGCTTCCGCAGTCCTGTGGTCGCCGAGGAGCGCGACACCCACCTCCGGGTCGAGCTCTTCGCCCTGGGGGCTGAGCCTGCGCGCGCTGTCGTGGCAACCCGTGACCTCCAGGACGGTACCTGGACTACGCGCATGGAGTGCGCCATCCTCCCAGCGTCCCCCTGGCCTGAGGCTGAGGGGGCCTGGAACGCCGAGGCGCCGAGCGGCACCGAGGACCTCGGCGAGGTGTACGCCTTCGCACGGAGCCTGGGAATCCAGCACGGTCCTTTTATGCGCCCCGGTGGGTGGGTAGCGGCGAACGGTAAGAGGGCCTGGGCAGAGCTTCGGCTCACGGGAGCGGCCGCGGACGCCCAGGAGGACTTCTACATCCACCCGGTGCTCCTGGACTCGGCTACTCTCATGCCCTTCTGGGCCCTGGGCCCGGCACGGCGCAGCGAGCTCTCGGAGCCGTTGGTCCCCCTCTTCGTCGACAGGGTCGTGGCGCGTGCTCCCCTGCCGGGCCGGGTACGCGTCCTCGTCCCCGAGGTCCGTAGCCCTGCGAAGGGTCTCGAGACGTTTGAGTCAAGCATCCTGCTGGGACCGCTGGCCGGGCAGGAGTGGAGCGTGGGCCTGTTCGGGTTTGTCGCCAAGCGCGTTCGTTCTGCCGCGCACCTGGGGCTGTCGCTAGGCGGGAGCCAGGCCGGGACGTGTCCGGCTTCTGCTACCGGGGACAGGGAGGGGGCGTTGTGCCAGGGTGAGGAGAAGGCCACCGCCCTCCGACTGGTTGAGCGCCTTGTCCAGGACCGGCTGGGTCCCGGGGACGGAGAGGTAGGGCCGGACCGAGGCTTCTACGAGCTGGGACTCGACTCTGGCGACCTGCTGTCCATGACCGACAGGCTCGAGGAGCTGCTGGGGCAGCAGCTGTACCCGACGCTGCTTTTCGACCACCCGACCCCTGCTGCGCTCGCCGCCCACCTGGAGTCCGAGCACGCTCAGGCCGTGGACAGCCTGCCAGCCGAGGTGACCGTGGACGATCCGGCGACCGGGCCGCAGAGGATCCTCTCCGGCGCCCTGGCTGCGCCAGGCACACGGACTGAGGCGCCCACGCTCGGGCCTGTCGCGATCGTAGGACTTGCTGGCAGGTTCCCGGGGGCGGAGACGGTCGAGGAGCTCTGGGAGGTGCTTGCATCAGGCGCAGACTGTGTGACGGAGGTGCCAGCCGACCGGTGGGACTGGCGTGACCACTTCGACGCTGCACCCGGTGCAGCGGGCAAGAGCTACAGCCGGTGGGGTGGATTCCTTGATCGGCCGGACTGCTTCGACCCGCTCTTCTTCGCGATCTCACCGCGCGACGCTGCACGGATGGACCCGCAGGAACGCCTGTTCCTGGAGACCTCCTGGGCGGTCCTGGAGGATGCGGGGTACTCGCCTGACCGTGTGCAGGACGAGCTGGGCGGCAGCGTGGGCGTGTTCGTCGGTGCGATGTGGAGCGACTACCAGCTCTTCGGGCTGGAGGAGTCCCTGCGCGGGAACCCCCAGGTGGCGGGGTCCTGGTTCTCCTCTATCCCCAACCGGGTCTCGTTCGCTCTAGACCTGCACGGACCGAGCGTGGCCGTGGACACGGCCTGCTCCTCATCTCTCCAGGCCATCCATCTCGCGTGCCAGAGCATCCGCTCAGGAGAGTGCCGGGCGGCCCTCGTCGGCGGCGTGAACCTCAGCCTGCACCCCTCAAAGTACGCCACGCTCAGTGAACTGAGAATGCTCTCCCCGACCGGCCGCTGCCGCGCCTTCGGTGACGAGGCCGACGGGTACGTCCCTGGTGAGGGCGTCGGCTGCGTCCTGCTGCGACCCCTGCAGGACGCCCTTCGTGCTGGTGACCAGATCCTGGCGGTCATCCGGGGGTCGGCCGTCCGGCACGGGGGGCATACCGGAGGGTTCTCCGTGCCCAGCGCCAGCTCGCAGGCGGCCCTCCTCCGCGACGCGCTTGCGGCATCGAGTACCGATGCGGGCTCAGTCGCAGCGATCGAGGCACACGGGACGGGGACCGCGCTTGGTGACCCTATCGAGGTCGCTGCGCTCACGGAGGTCTTCGGATCCGCTCGTGAGCCGGGAAGCTGCGTCCTGGGGAGCGTGAAGTCGAACATCGGCCACCTGGAGTCGGCGTCAGGGATCGCGGCCCTCACCAAGATGGTCCTCAGCCTCCGCCACCGAACGCATCTGCCTACCCTGCACGCTGAGCCGGCCAACCCACGCCTCGACCTGGCGAACACCCCGTTCCGGCTGCTCCGGCAGGCCGAGCCGTGGGAGGAGGCGGAGTACCCGCGACGGGCAGGGATCAGCTCTTTCGGTGCAGGCGGGAACAACGTGCACGTTATCCTGGAGGAGCATGCTGAGGCCGTCCCAAGAGTCCCCCGGCCAGCGGTGGAGGACCACCCGGTGGTCGTCCCGCTGTCCGCCCGCTCGCAGGACCGGCTGGGTGCTGTCGCGCGCAGGCTCCGGGCGCATCTTGAGAGCCACCCGGATGTCGCGCTGCCCGACGTCGCCCTCACCCTGCAGCGGGGACGTGAGGCCATGGAGCACCGCTGCGCCTTCGTGGTCCGCAGTGTTCTGGAGTTGGTGCGGCTCCTGCCCCGGCCAGAGGGGGAGGACGGCGCCGCAGAGCCGCCCCAGGGCATCCAGGGGCGTAGCCGGGAGCTGGAGCCACAAGCCCTGGAGCGTGTCGAGCGCTGGGTCGACGGGCAGCGGATCGAGTGGTCCCAGGTGTGGTACCCGGCGACGCAGGTTGAGCGTGCCAGGACCGTCACCCTGCCCACCTACCCCTTCCTCCGTCGACGCTGCTGGGTGGATGAGGCCCCGCCTGCCGTCACGTCCTCGGCCGGTCGTCGCCTCGACCGGCTGCGGATCCGTCTGGTCCCGCCACAGGAGGAGTCCCTGGCCCGTGTGCTCGTCCCCGTGGACGCGCCATGGCTCACTGACCACTCGTTCAAAGGCCAGCCTCTGGTCCCAGGCAGCGTGCTCCTGGGCATCCTCGACGACGCGGTCAGGTCTCTGGGCGAGGCGTCGAGGAGCGGACCAGGTCTCACAGGCCTCACAGGCCTCAGCCGGGTGACGCTGCTCGCGCCAGTGCGGACGACCGCCCCCGACCAGGACCTGCACCTGGAGGTGCGGAGGCAGGGGAGCGGCCCGGGTGCCGACTACGAGCTCGTGTGGGCGGACGACCTCAGCGGAGCGCCATTGGGCACCGCCGTGGTCGGAGACGTAGCGCCCCTGAAGGACGAGGACACTGCGACCGTGCGGGCTGGTCGCACTGTGCCTGCGGCCGAGGTCTACCGACGCCTCGGGCAGCAAGGGTGGGAGTACGGCGCCTGCCTGCGTCTCATCTCGTCGGTCGAGGTGGAGGAGGCACGGCTCAGCGTGCGCCTGGCCGACGCGGCAGGTCCCACGCCGGACGTGCTGCTCCTTGACGCGGCGCTGCAGTCTACCGTGCTGCTGCTCCCCGAGACCGGTGCTCCTCTCCCGAGCGTGTTCACCGGTGTCTACCTGTCCGGCCACCAGGCCGAGACCGCAGTCGCGACTGTGCGGCGACTGCGCACAGGCGGCGGCAGCCACACCTTCGCGGTGGTCGTCCGTGGGAGCGACGGCCAGGTCCTCGCCTCCGTCAGGGAGGTGACGTTGATGGAGCAGACCTCCTCAGAGGTGCACGTCTACGCCCCCCGCTGGGTCGCCGAGCCGCTTCACAAGGGCTCCGACCACGGGGAACGCGTGGCTGGCTGCGTCCTTCTTGTCGGCACCGAGGCGTGGCGAGCACGGCGAGAGGCAGTGACGGTGGCCCAGGAGCTCGGCACGCCGGTGGTCGTGGTACACGAGGGAGACACCTACCAGCGGCTGGGGACGACAGAGTTCACTGTGCGTCACAACCACCCGGAGGACCAGGAGGAGGTCTTGGAGAGCCTGGTCGCGGAGGGGGTGACCCTGCGGGGGATACTCTGCACGGTCTTCCTTGACACGGCCAGCGACGCAGAAGCGGGGATCGAGCAGGTCCTCGGCTTGTGCACCGTACTGGTGAGACGAGCCTATGAGCTGCGGACAGGGCTCCCGGTAGTGGTGGCGGTGCGCTCAGGTGCGGCTGCAGCCCTGGCTGGGCTCGCGCAGACGGTGCGGCTTGAGCAGCCGGCGGTACGGCTGCGCACGGTCAGGGTCGACGACGCGCCCCAGGCGGATCTGCTCCCGATGCTTGCTGCGGAGCTGGACAACGCTCGCGTCACGGATCATCGTGAGACGCGTCTCGAGCCTGAGCGGGGTCGGCAGGTGCGGGCCTACACGCCGGTCGCCCTCAGTACTGCCCCGGACAACGAGGTGCCACTCGTACGTGAGTCGGCCTCGTACCTGATCACCGGTGGCGCGGGGAGGCTCGGGCTCATTACGGCCCGGTGGCTGCTCGCCCAGCGTGCTGCAGGCAGCCCGATCGGCCTGGTCCTCGTCGGCCGGTCGGAGCTCGGTGCCAGGCGGCAGGCCGATCTTGACGGGCTGAGCACCGGTCCCGAGGTGCAGGTTCGCTACGTGCGCGGCGACGTTGCCGACCCTGCGGTAGCCCAGAAGGC
Source organism: Actinomyces sp. 2119 (assembly GCF_003591215.1). NCBI lineage: Bacteria > Bacillati > Actinomycetota > Actinomycetes > Actinomycetales > Actinomycetaceae > Actinomyces > Actinomyces sp. 2119. Next base: position 91,834 of record NZ_QYRR01000007.1, on the reverse strand, counting down.
GGTGCGCACCGCTGCCGGGCTGGGCACGCTGCGCGGTGTGATCCACGCCGCAGGAAGTGTTGAGGACGGCCTGATGGCCAGCAGGCCGAGCCCTGCTCTTGGCGCTGTCTGGCGTACTAAGGTGGGCGGGGCACTGGCACTGGTTGAGGCGGTTGGGGACTGTGACTTGGACTACTTCATCTGCTACGGCTCAGCCTCCTCGAGCCTCGGCAGCGTCGGTCAGGCGGAGTACGCCCTGGCCAACCGCTTCCTGACAGAGCTGGCGCTGCACGCACCCCGAGGCGCACGCCTCGGCCGGGTGCTGACAGTGGACTGGCCGCTGTGGCGCGATGGAGGGATGGAGATCCCCTCCGGGCGCGCCGAGAAGGTCCTGGCCTCGGCGGGCCTCCGCCTGCTGGAGACCCAGGAGGCCCTCGGCCTTCTCCCGCAGCTCATGGCCTGCGGGGAGAGCAGCGTGGCGGTGCTCCCCGGTGACGCGGTCCGCCTGGAGAAGCGTCTCGGCCTCGTCGTGTCAGAGGAGCGCCAGGCGGCCGTGGAGGACTCCCGCACTGAGCTGGGTACTGAGCCCGACCCTGCCGCCAGCCCCCCGCCAGCCCCTCGGCCGCAGGGCTGGGAGGACGAGTCGGGTGGCGTCCTCGCCGGGCTGAGGGTCGTGATGGCCCGTCTGCTCAAGATCGACGTGGACGAGCTCGAGCCAGACCTGCGGCTCGACCAGTTCGGCATCGACTCGGTGGTGGTCATGCAGGCTCTTGACGAGGTGGAGGCCCGCTTCGGGGTCACGGCGTCCCCCAGCACGATCCAGGCGCACATGACGCTGCTCGACGTGGCGCAGGAGCTGAGGGGTCTGGGGGCGACCGCCCCTGCGGGCCTGTCCGCGCCTGTGCCGGCACCGCCACCGGACGAGCCGCGGGAGGATCCGGCCGAGCGGCCCTCCTGGCAGACCAGCGGAGACAGCTCGCCCAGGGGGGAGGAGTGTGGGATCGCCGTGATTGCGGTGGCCGGCTGTGCTGGGAGGGCCGGGTCGGTGGCCCGGCTCTGGGACGCTCTGGTCAGTGGCAGCGACGTGCTGGCGCCGGCTCCTGCAGGACACTGGTCCAGGAGCGGCAGCACGAGTTCCTCAGTCGTGCCCGACGGACCAGTGCGTGGAGCGTTCCTGCAGGAGTCAGCGTTCCGCCGCCCGACTCCCTTCGTCGGGCTGCCGGCTGTGATCGACCCGCAGCAGGAGGTGCTGCTGGGGGTGCTGGCTGACCTTGTCGCAGCGTCCGGGTACACGGTGGAGGAGCTGCAGGGCGCACGTACCGGGGTGTTCGTCGGCGCCACGGGAAGCGGCTACGTACGTGAGCAGATACGTGCTGGGGCCACGGCCTCGGCTGACCTCCTTGCGAGTGCGCTGACCAGCATGACCGCCTCCCGGGTCAGCAAGGTGCTGGACCTGCACGGGCCGTGCCAGGTGGTGGACACTGCCTGCTCGTCCTCGCTGGTCGCCGTGCACCACGCCTGCCACAGCATCCTCGCCGGTGAGTGCGACTCGGCGGTGGCGGGAGGGGTGACCCTGCTGCCCGACCCGCTTACCTACGAGCTCATGGGCGCGGCGGGCCTGCTCTCGCGTGCAGGAAGGACGCGGGTCTTCGACCAGGCGGCAGACGGGTACACCCTGGGTGAGGGCGCCGGGCTGGTCATGCTCAAGCGTGCTGACCAGGCCTACGCCGAGGGGGACCAGGTCCTTGCCGTCATCCGCGGGACCGCAGTCAACCACGATGGTCGGTCGCTCGGAGTGAGCGCCCCGAACGCAGAGGTCCAGCGAGCACTCTTCGACCAGGCGCTGGTTGCGGCGTCGGTGAGCGGCGGCTCGATCGGGCACTTGGAGATCAGCGGCAGCGCCAACAGCTTCGCTGACCCCTTGGAGGTCCACGCCGCAGCGCAGGCGCTGGCTCGCACCGACAGCCGACAGCCCTCCTGCGCGATCAGCTGTCTGAAGTCCAGCACAGGGGCGCTGCTGCACGCCAGCGGGGTCCTGGCCCTGATCAAGACGGTGCTGGCGCTGCACACGACCTACCTGCCCGCGAGCATCGGTGTTGAGACGTCGCACCCTCGGTTCGTGTTCGACAGGACACCGTTCCGGCTGCTGACCGAGGGCGAGGACTGGGCGGCAGCGGAGTCCGGACCCCGGCGAGGTGCAGTGTCATCGTTCGGGATCGGTGGGACCAACGCGCTGGCCGTCGTCGAGGAGGCAGACCGGGGGCACCGCCCCCGGCGCGGAGACCCCTGGCTGACGTGGGCGGGGGACGACAGCCGGCCGACGGGCACCTCGGCAGGCCTGCTGGCACAGGTCCTCGACCGCCTTGACCGTGGAGAGCTCTCCGCCCTGCAGGCGGCGCGCGCACTGACGGAGGAACGATGAGCCCGGCACAGTCTTCCAGCAAGGCTCTGCAGTCGATCCTGTCGGCCTACCAGGACGGAGCCCTCGACCGCTCCACGGCCGAGCTGGTCCTCCGACGGCTGCTGGACGACGAGACAGCACGCGTTCCGGCCGGTCGTGGGGCGTCATCCGCAGAGCTCGCTGAGCGTGTCTGGTCTGCCCTCTCCCAGCTGTGTGATCTGCCTCTTATGACCAGTGAGGCCCTTGACGCCCGCTATACGGATCTCGGCGTCTCCTCTGGCGACCTGGTGCACCTGGTCGAGCGGCTGGAGGCGGAGCTGGGCGTGGCCCTGCCCCCTACCGTGCTGTTCGACCACCCGACACCGCGCCGGACAGCGGCCTTCCTCGCGGCCCAGCGAACCCCGCCTGCCGCACGGCAGGAGCCCGGCCAGGACCGTTGGCAGGCCCTGCCGCCGACGTCACTCCCGCCCGGGGCCCAGACCGCCCGGAGCGAGGGCCGAGGCGATGTCGCCGTCATCGGCATGGCGGGACGGTTCCCCGGGGCGGACTCCGTCGACGCGCTGTGGACGGCCCTGCTCTCGGGCACCGACCTCCTCTCGTCCGTGCCGACTGAGCGTTGGGACCACACACGGTTGTGTGAGCAGGCTGCGGCTCAGGGGCAGGCTATGAGCCCACGTGGAGGGTTTCTTCGTGACGTGGACCTGTTTGCGGCTCGTGAGTTCGCTATCTCTCCTCGAGAGGCTGCCACCATGGACCCGCAGGTCAGGCTGCTGCTGGAGGTGACTCGGGCAGCTGCCGAGGACGCTGGTGTCGAGCCCCGCCTCGAAGGGTCGGCCACCGGGATCTTCGCGGGGATTTCCTTCCACGACTACGAGGCGCTCATGGCTCAGGCAGCACGGCCCGTGGGCCCGCACGACGCGACGGGAACGGCGGCCACGATGGCGGCGAACCGTGTGTCCTTCGTGCTCGACCTGCACGGACCCAGCACGACGGTCGACACCGCCTGCTCCTCCTCGTTGGTCGCCGTGCACCACGCGGTCCAGGCCCTGCGGGCTGGCGAGTGCGAGATGGCCTTCGCCGCAGGTACGAACCTGATCCTTGCTCCCCGCCACTACGAGTACCTGGCGACCATGGGGGCGATGTCAGGGAGCGGACGCTGCGACGCGTTCGGGCCTCAGGCAGACGGCTATGTCCCTGCGGAGGCGGTGGCGGCCGTACTGCTCAAGCCTCTGGCTGCGGCGCTGGCTGACGGGGACCCGATCCACGCGGTCATCAAGGGCAGCGCAACCCTCCACGGCGGACGAACTACGTCCCTCACAGCCCCGGCCCCTCAGGCACAGGCTGACCTCCTCCTCCGTGCCTGGGACGACGCGGGGACCGGACCACGGCGGCTCGGCTTCATCGAGGCGCACGGGACAGGGACCGCGCTTGGGGACCCCGTCGAGGTGGACGGGATCCTGGCAGCCTTCGAGGCGCGCGGCGTGGCCGCCACCGACGAGGTGGAGCACACCGGACGTTGCGTGCTGAGCTCGGCCAAGGCGCACCTTGGGCACGCGGAGGCTGCGGCGGGGATCGTAGGCCTGGTCAAGGCGGTCCTGACTCTTGAGCGCGCGCACCTCCCTGCCATGCCCAGCTACCAGGAGGCCAACCCGCTGTGCCGTGTGGACTCCGGCCCCCTCCGTATTGACCGCAGAACCGAGCCCTGGCTCCGTACCGGCCCCAGGCCGAGGCAGGGCGCTGTCAGCGCCTTCGGCTTCGGAGGTACGGGTGCCCACGTCGTGCTCGAGGAGGCGCCCGACCGGCTCCGAGCGTCCGGAGACCGGCCATGGCCCGCTCCGCTCTCGGCTGAGGACCCCGGGACGCTGACTGCCTGGGCGGGCGCCATCCTTGAGCGGCTGGGAGGTGCGGCGGCACCGGTGCCGGTGGAGGAGGTGGCTGCCCAGCTGTGCCTCGGGTTCGAGCCACAGGCCCACCGTGCGGTGATCGTGGCGTCGGAGCCCGCAGAGCTTCTTGAAGGCCTTGAGCGCATCGCCTGCGGTGAGCTCGAGGCACCTGAGCCGGACGACCAGGTGCTGCGGGAGACTTGCCAGCAGTGGCTGTCAGGAGAGTCCCCCGACTGGGCGGCTCTGTGGCCAGGGCGGGTCCCGCCCCGGACAGCGCTGCCGGGAAGGCCGATGCGCCGTGAGCGGTACTGGTTCGAGCCTGTGCGCCCTGCTGGGCCTGCCGCCCTGGACGAGGCCGGGAGGCCCGCCGACACGGTGCCTGCAGCCGCTGCCACTGCCGCTGGTGCGAAGGCCCCGGTGAGGCTGCACCATCTCCCGACCTGGGCTGACGCCCCTGTCAGGGAGGACGCGGACCTGCCCGACGGCCTTGTGGTCCTGGCAGGCGGGAGGGCCTCGCTGGCGCAGGCTGACGCGCTGGCCGCCCGGAGCGTCGGGGGCAGGCGTGTTCTCTGGGACGACGGAGATGCTCGCGGGGAGGCGGCGCTGGCCGAGCTCAGGACGGTCCTGGGCTCGGCCAGCGTGGTCTGCCTGGCGGCGCCAGTGGGCACGGGCCTCCGGACGCCGCAGGAGGTCCGGGAGGCGCTGGGCCTGCACGGCGACTTTCTGGCGGGTGCTGTCACCGCCTGGCGGGCTGTGGCGTCGGCGCCGAGCAGCACCCTGCGCGTGGTCTCGCTCGCCGAGCCGCACGACCCGGTCGCTGCGGCGACGGCGGGGATGGCACGCTCCAGTGTTGCCTGGGACCACCGGATCGGCTGGTCCTGTGTCCGGCTCCCCGAGGACCTGGTGGACACTGCACTGCCCGGGCTGGTCGCGGCCGAGCTGGCGGCGGTGGACCTGGGGACCGTGCACGAGGTGCGGCACGGCCTCAACGGTCGGCAGCGTCTGACGTGGGCGCTCTCTGCGGCCTCCGACAACGTCCAGGGCTTCCGCGTCGGCGGCCGGTACCTGGTCACCGGGGGGGCGGGCAGGATCGGCCGAGCCCTGGGCGAGCACCTCGCGGCTCGTTACGGTGCCCGACTGGTCCTCACTGGACGCAGCGCCAAGTCAGCGGGGCTGGAGGAGCACCTGCGTGCCGTCGAACGGTGCGGAGGAGAAGCCGTCTACCTGCGTGCCGACGTGGCGAGCCGAGAGGACATGACAGGAGCCGTGGCGCTGGCCCGGGCACGGTTCGGCGGCCTTGACGGTGTCATCCACCTGGCTGGTGGGCTTGTTGAGGCCTCGCTTGATCGGCGAGCGGAGCACGATCTCGACCCTGTGGTCCTTCCCAAGGTCGTCGGTGTCATGGTCCTCGACGAGGTGACCCGGGAGGAGCCGCTCGAGCTCTTCGTGGCGGCAGGCTCGATGGCTGGTGTGATCGGTACCCCGCTGCTCGCCGACTACTCCACGGCTAACAGGTTCCTGGACGCCTTCATGGACGAGCGCTGCCAGCAGGTGGCCACCGGCACGCGCTCGGGCGCGTCACTGGTTCTTGACCTGCCCTTCTGGCGCGACGGCGGGCTGCCGATGCCAGCATCGACAGCCCGGACGATCATGGACGCCACGGGGATGGTTCCTCTCAGTCGTGCCGACGGGGCGGAGTTGTTCGACGAGGCGGTCGGTGTCGCGGCAGCAGCCGGGGCGAACCGGGTTGCCAGCGCGCTGGGGGACCCGGTGAGGACTCCCGTGGCGATCGGGGCAGAGCCTGCTGACGGACTAGCGAGGGTGCCAGAGGCCTTAGGTACGGGTCCCGACGACCCCACCGGGTTCCTGATGGCTGGTCTTCGCCAACGAGTGGCCTCCGTGCTGTGTCTTCCGGTCCCTCCGGGCCCCGACGAGAACCTGACCCTGCTCGGGTTTGACTCCGTCACGGTGCACGAGCTGGTCCGTGACGTGGGCACATGGCTGGGGGTCGAGCTCGATACTGCGACCTTCTTCGAGCACCAGACCCTCGGCTCGCTCGTAGAGCACCTGGAGGAGGCATATCCGGCCAAGGTCAGCCAGGTGGCCGAGGAGCTGCTCACGCCGGTGGCTGCGTCCTCGCCCGCGCAGGCACCGTCACAGGCGCCGGGCGCCGAGAGCCCCACCAGCCAGGTGGTCCCGCCCAGCGGGTCCGCCACGCACGTGACTGATGCTGCGGCCACGCTGGCCCCGGCAGCGATTATCGGCATGGCGGGCCACCTGCCTGGCGCGGACTCGTTGCAGGAGTTCTGGGACGGCCTGCTCCTCGGCCGCGACGCGGTGGGAAGTTTTCCCACGGATCGACTGCCCTGGCCTGAGGAGTTCGGTCCGGCGCCGCAAGGCGCGTTCCTACGGTCGGTGAGCGACTTCGACCCAGACTTCTTCCAGGTGACGCGGCATGAGGCTGCAGTGATGGACCCGCAGCAGCGGCTCGTGCTGATGACTGCCCACGAGGCGCTCGTTGACGCCGCAGTACCGTACGGTGCCCTGGCAGGGACCCGCACCGGGGTGTTCGTCGGAATGTCAAACGTGGACCACGCTGACGTGCTGCGTGAGGCGGGCCTTGCTGGGGACGCGCAGTCCGTGGCCGGTCTTGCACATGGCATGTTGGCTAACCGACTCTCCTATCACCTGGACCTGTGCGGTCCGAGCGAGACGGTTGACACCGCCTGCTCGAGCTCGCTTGTCGCCCTGCACCGCGCGGTCCAGGCGCTGCGCGTCGGCGAGTGCGACACGGCGATCGTAGCCGGTGTCAACGTCCTGACGAGCCCGTTTCCCTTCCGGGCCTGCGCGCAGGCGGGGATGCTCTCGCCCACCGGCCACTGCCACACGTTCGGCGCTGACGCTGACGGCTATGTGCGTGGTGAGGGCGTGGTGGTCATGGTCCTGCGGCTCCAGGACTTCGCTGCTGCGGCAGGTGACCCGGTCCGTGCCCTGATCCGGCAGGTCGAGACCCGCCATCACGGGCACTCCCACGGTCTTACCGTGCCGGACCCCGTCTCCCAGGCCGAGCTCATCACCTCGGTGTACCGCAGCGCAGGGGTCGATCCACGCACGGTAGGACTGGTGGAGGCGCACGGGACGGGAACACCGGTTGGGGATCCCATTGAGGTCAACGGGCTGCTGCGTGCCTTTGCCGAGCTGGGTGCGTCCGAGGGAGCACCATGGTGCGGGCTGGGGTCGGTTAAGTCAGCCATCGGTCACCTGGAGGCGGCCGCTGGCCTGGTCGGGGTGGCCAAGGCTGTGCTGGCGACAGAGGCAGGGGTGCGACCAGCCACGCTGCACGCTGACCCGCTGAACCAGCAGGTGCACCTGGACAGCTCGCCGTTCTTCCTCCTGCGCGAGGCCTCTCCGTGGCCCCGGCCGGTTGTCGGTAGCGGCTCTGCGCCGCGCCGGGCGGCTGTGAGCGCCTTTGGGTTCGGCGGTGTCAACGCCCACGTCCTGGTGGAGGAGGCGGCACCTTGTGCTGAGGCGGCGGTCCCGGCTGCCGGGCAGCCTTCGGCTCTGCTCGTCTCCGCCCGCTCGGTGGCGAGGCTCAAGGCCTACGCCGAGCGGCTGGCGAGGTGTCTCGAGGGGCGCCCTGAGACCAGCCTCCTGGATGTGGCTGCCACCCTGGCCGCTGGGCGGACCCACGAGGCGCAGCGACGCGTGGTGCTGGCGACGAGCCTGGCCCAGGCCTGCACCAGGCTGCGCGAGCTGGCCGCCAGCGGGGAGCAGCACGAGCTCGACGGCCCGGAGGAGCTTCTTCGGGACCTGCGTCGCTGGGAGGCCGGGGGGCCAGCCGCTGACAGGATCGCAGGGCCTGGTAGACGTGTCGCTCTGCCTGGCTGCCCGTTCGAGCTGGAGCGGTGCTGGCCCGAGACTGCGACCCCGCCGTCTTCGGACAGGTCCCTCGTAGTGCCAGGCGGGCAGCCAGGAGCGGTGTCCTGCGAGCGCCGTGACCGGGTGCGCCAGGCTCTGCGCGCCCTGTTTGCGGGCTACCTCCGGCTGCCGGTCACGCGTGTGGCGACCGACCGGCAGTTCGACCACCTGAATCTGGACTCACTCGGAGTACGGCAGGTGACGAGGCTCCTGGAGCACCACCTAGGGCCACTGCCGTCCACTCTGCTGTATGAGCGGGGGACCATTGACGCCCTGGCGGAGGCCCTGAGCGAGCTTCGCCCCCAGGAGGTCGACGTGTGGGCCAGCCAGCAGGAGGCGTCTCCTGCTGCCGACACGCTCACGCCCATGGAGGTGGAGCCCGACATGACTCCGCCTCCGGTCTCAGACGGTCCTGGGTGCGCGAGCGGTCGGGAGCCGGTCGCCGTCGTGGGAATGGCAGGTATGTTTCCGGGAGCGCCGGATACCAGTGCCCTCTGGCAGCGCCTTATGGAGGGGGCGGACCTGGTGACGCGTCGCTCCACCCCGCTGGACCGGTCCGAGCCGGGTCTGGTGGAGGGGAAGGCGACTCGAGGCGGCGGGTTCGTCGACGACATCGACGCCTTCGATGCCAGGTACTTTGGCATCAGCCCGCTTGAGGCTGAGCTGATGGACCCCCAGCACCGCCTCTTCCTGCAGGTGGCGGCGAGCAGCATCGAGGACGCCGGGTACGCGCTGTCTGCCCTTCGTGGCTCACGGACAGGGGTGTTTGCCGGTGTCTCTGTCGCGGAGTACCACGCTCTGGTCGTTCAGGCCGGGAGGAGCCACGACCCCTACGCCGCGACCGGCAGCTCCCACGCGGTACTGGCTAACCGTGTATCCTTCCTGCTGGACCTCCACGGACCCAGCGAGTCCGTGGACACCGCGTGCTCGAGCTCACTGACGGCTGTCCACCGAGCGGTCCGGTGCCTGCAGGCGGGGGACTGCGACGCGGCGATCGCAGGAGGCGTGAACCTCCTCCTCTCCGATGACCTCTTTGCGGCGTTCGAGAACAGCGGGTTTCTCTCGCCGACCGCCCGCTGCCAGTCCTTCGGCGCTGGTGCAGACGGCTATGTGCGCAGCGAGGGGGCGGTGGCCGTCCTGCTCAAGAGACTGTGCCGCGCCGAACAGGATGGTGACAACATCGTCGGTGTGATCCGAGGCTCCGGGGTCAACCACGGAGGGCGCGTTCGGTCCCTCTCCGTGCCGAGTCCCCGTGCGCAGGCGGCACTGATTACTGAGGTGTACCAGCGGGCTGACGTCTCGCCCAGTACCGTCACCTACGTCGAGGCGCACGGAACGGGGACCCAGATGGGTGACCCGATCGAGTTGGCGGGACTGCGGGAGGCCTTTGCCCGAGGAGCTGGCGGGGAGGAGGAGAAAGGCGTGCCCTGGTGCGGTCTCGGCTCTGTGAAGTCCAACCTCGGTCACATGGAGTCGGCTGCTGGGGCCGCCGGGCTGGTCAAGGTGCTGCTGGCCATGCGCCACGGAGTCCTCCCCGCGTCGCTGCACCTGTCGGAGGTCAACCCGCAGCTGGACCTGGAGGGAGGCCCGTTCTGGCTGGTAGATCGCCGCCGACCGTGGACCCGTCTGGTCGACTCCTCGGGACATCTGCTTCCACGGCGCGCAGGGCTGAGCTCCTTCGGGTTCGGCGGATCGAACGCGCACCTCCTGCTTGAGGAGTACATGACGCAGTCCAGGTGCGAGCCAGGCCCGGACGATCCCCATGACCTGCGGGACGAGCTGCTTGTCCTGTCGGCAGCATCCGAGGAGCAGCTCCAGCGCCTGGTGACCGCGCTGCTGGACCGGCTTGACGCAATGATGGCCAACCCGGAGGAGAAAGGGGTCCCGTTGAGGGACGTCGCCTACACCCTCCAGGTCGGCCGGGACGCGCACCGGCACCGGCTGGCGCTGAGGGCGAGCGACGTTCGTGCGGGGGCGGACCTGCTCAGGGCCTATCTCACCGGCGACGCAGAAGGGCTTCCAGTCTGGTCTGGGACAGCGGCGCCCGGCTCAGGCCCGGTTATCGGCCCCGATGAGAGTGTGGCCGCTGTGGCCCGCGGATGGGTGGCGGGTGCTGAGGTCTCCTGGGAGCGCCCGCAGGGCACGGTACGGCGCCGTGTCTCCCTGCCGACCTATCCCTTCGCCAGGGACCGCTACTGGGTGTCCGTGGACGAGGACGACGACGAGGTCGTGCAGCTGCTGGCACGGCTCGAGTCGGGCGAGATGAGCATCGCCGAGGTCGAGGAACAGCTCGAGCAGGGGCAGGAGGACGGACGATGACTGGAGAAGCAGTGGCAGACACAGCAGGAGTCGGGAGACAGCGGCAGATCCTGCAGGCGGTGCGAGACGGCAGGATGTCCAGCCGTGCGGCCGCAGCCGCTCTGAAGGCGCTCTACTCGGACGCGCCAGCACGACAGGACGTGTTGCACAGCACGACGTCGGTGGGATGGTTCTCGCCCCGGTGGCAGGCCAGCCCGCCAGCCCCTGCTGCCCCGGGGAACCGGACCAGCGTGATCGTTGCCGGGCTCGACCACCGCCCGGAGAGGCTGGGGGGTGGGTACCACGTTGTGGATCCTCCCCTGCTGGACACGGGGTCGGGCGGAGGCTACGGCGTCCTGGCCTGGGCCCGGTGGTGGTCCGAGGCGCTTGGCGCGGCGCCGCTCACGGACCCCGGGCACCGGTGCCTGGTTGTGCTGGATGGTAGTCGCCTGCACGGGAGCGAGAGCATTGCCTGTGCTGCTGGACTGGTCCGCACGCTCTGCGTAGACGGAGGGCAGGCTGACAACCAGGTGGTCTGGGTCTGCTCAGGGCCGGGCTGGTCGGTGCGTGCGTGCGCGGTGGCCGCCTACGGGCAGATCGCCCGGGCGGAGGAGGGTCGACTGTCCTGGACCTCAGTCGGCGTGGGTGAGCACGTGGGGGACGACGAGGCGGTGCGAGTCGCGGAGCGCGAGCTCGGCACAGCCTCTCCGGGCAGTGCCGAGGTCCGCTACGTCGACGGCCACCGAACTGTGAAGGTACTGGAGGAGACTGCCTGCCCTGAGCCGCGTCCTGCCGAGGAGGTGTTCCGCGATGAGAGCACCTGGCTGGTCTCCGGGGGCGCAGGAGGCCTGGGACGCTTGGTGTCCGCCGACCTGGCACGCCGGTGCCGAGCACGTCTGGTGCTGGTAGGACGGCGGCCGGCTGACCAGGGCGTCCTGGACTTCTGCCAGGATCTGGAGGCACTCGGCGGGCGGGCCTTCTATGCCCGCGCGGACATGACTGACCCGGACGCCGTGCGTTGCGCTGTCGAGGAGGCGGTCCAGCGGTTCGGGCCGCTGCGCAACGTGCTCCACCTGGCAGGAAGTTCGTCGGCCAGCCTCGTCCGCAGCGTGGATGACGACGTGCTCCGGAGGAGCTGGGCGGCCAAGGCCGAGGGCGCGGTCACGCTCGACGAGGCGACGCGGGACCAGCCCCTTGAGCGGTTCGTGCTCTTCTCCTCCTCGAGCGCCTACCTTGGCGCACCAGGCCAGGCGCCCTACGCTGCCGTGAGTCGGGCGCTGGGTGAACTCGCCCACCTGCGGGAGGAGGAGGTGCGTGCCGGGCGCCGCCAGGGCAGGACGCAGTCCCTCATCTGGCCCTTCTGGGAGGACGGCGGGATGCCCCTTGACGACTGGAACCGCGACCACCTCCGGGAGGTTACCGGGCTGGTCCCGCTGAGGACGCAGAGCGGGCTGGACGCCATGGAGGCCGCTCTCGCCTCACCCGTGGTGGAGCCCTGCCCTGTGGTGGGGGACCTGACACGTTTCCGCGAGTTCCTGCACACCCACCTGGGGACGGCGGTGACGACGGCCCCCAGCCCCAGGGGCAGTGGTGTTCCCCAGGAAGGGGCTGGCAGTGGCGATGCGGTCTCCTGGCTGGTGGGGCTCGTCGAGCAGACTGGGCGGTTCCCCAAGGGTGCGGTGGACCCGGACACGCCATTTGAGCTACTGGGAGTCGACTCGCTCATGGTGCGCCGCCTCGGGGCGGCCATGGAACCACGCCTGGGGCCCCAGCCTGCCTCCCTGTTCTACGAGCACCGGAGCATCAGGTCGCTGGCGGAGCAGCTGTCCGCAGACCATCCGGATGCCTTCGGCGGTGTCTCCTCTCCGGGCACGCTCGCCGACACGGCGACGGTACAGGAGCAGAGGCACGGGGCCAGTGAGGAGGGCATCGCAATCATCGGTATGGCCGGTCGTTTTCCCGGTGCTCAGGATATCGACGAGCTGTGGGCGCACCTGCTGGCTGGGAGCGACCTTGTCACGGAAGTGCCTGATGACAGGTGGGACGCCGACCGATGGTACTCACCGCGACCGGGGACCCCTGGCAGGACTAATAGCAGGTGGGGCGGGTTCCTGGAGGGCGTGGCTGACTTCGACCCACTGTTCTTCGGGATGTCGCCGCGTGAGGCCACGCTCATCGACCCGCAGGAGCGTCTCTTTCTTGAGACTGCCTGGCACGCCCTTGAGGACGCCGCCTGCTCACCGAGCATGCTGCGGAGCTGCTCCCGCGTGGAGGGCGAGCACCGGGTCGGGGTCTTCGCCGCAGTCACGTCGGGACAGTACCAGCTGCTCGGGATCGAGCAGTGGGGCCGGGGACAGATGACCTCACCGACGTCGTCCTACTGGTCGGTGGCCAACCGGGTCTCCTACCTGCTGGACCTGCACGGGCCGAGCATGACTATCGACACCGCGTGCTCCTCCTCGCTGGTCGCGCTGCACGAGGCCTGCGAGAGCATCCGTCGTGGAGAGTCCATGGTGGCTATCACGGGTGGCGTCAACCTGTCGCTGCACCCGGCGAAGTATGTCGCCCTGGCCCAGCACAGGTTCCTGTCCTCCGACGGACGGTGCCGGGCCTTCGGTGAGGGCGGGGACGGGTACGTGCCCGGGGAGGGGGCCGTGGTCCTGGTTCTCAAGCCGCTCGCCGCCGCACGGCGTGACGGCGACCCCGTCCGGGCGGTCATCAGGTCGACTGCGGTTAACCACGGCGGTCGGACCAACGGTTACACCGTGCCGGGGCCCGGGGCGCAGAGCGCTGTGGTGTCGCAGGCGCTCGACCGTGCGGGGGTCGACCGGGCGGCCGTGTCGTACGTGGAGGCTCACGGCACGGGAACTGCCCTCGGCGATCCCATCGAGATCGAGGGCCTGGAACGAGCCTTCGCTCGCGAGGCTGGTCCCCACGGCTGTGCCATCGGGTCTGTCAAGTCGAATATCGGGCACCTTGAGGCGGCTGCGGGGGTGGCCGGGGTTGTCAAGTGTGTGCTCCAGATGCAGCACTGCACGCTGGTGCCCACGCTCCACTGCGAGCCAGCCAGCACCAGCATCGACTGGGCCCGCTCACCGTTCCGCCCGCAGCGCGGTGTGGAGCCATGGCGCTCGCCCGACGATGGGCCGCTCCTGGCCACTGTGAGTTCTTTCGGCGCTGGCGGAACGAACGCCTGCCTGGTCCTGGAGTCCCCCGAGGAGGACGCTGAACCTGGGAGTGAGTCGCCGCAGGGTGCGGAGGTGGTCCTGCTATCGGCCCGCACCGAGACTGACCTGCGGCGCCTGGCCCTCAGGCTGCGCGACAACCTGGCCGGACGAGCGGCACGGCTACGCCTTCCGGACGTCGCCTGGACCCTGGGTGCCGGGCGGGAGTCTCTTGCGGTACGGGCTGCTGTCCGGGCGGAGACGATCAGTGTGCTCCTTGACCGGCTCGCCCAGCTGGCTGACGGCGCTGAGCTAGGCAGGGAGCACCAGGTACGTGCACTGGCAGGCGACCCCAGGGCGGCTGCCGTGGACTCCTGGCTGGGCGGCGCCACGCCGGACCTGAGCTCCTTGTTCGATGACGGTGCCCGTGCCCGCCGGATCCACCTGCCAGGCTACCCCTTCCAGGGGGAACGCTACTGGGTCGGGGAGGACCTGCCTGTCAGGGGGACTGCGACGCCAGGCCCGGGTGAGGGAAGAAGGGTCACCTACCATCCTGAGGACACGCTGGTGGCTCAGCACCGGGTCAGGGGGCAGCGTGTCGTCCCAGCCGCAGCCCACCTCCTTGCGATGGTTGACACGGCGGGGACGGGAGCGTGGGCCGTTGAGCGCCTGCAGCTGCGCAGCCCCCTGCTACTTGCTGAGGACGGGCCGAGCCAGGTCATGGTGGCTGCCATGGACGATGGCCGACTCCAGATCACCTCGGCAGCCACCAGTGGGGCTGCCACGGTGCACGCCGTCGGCCGGGTCGTTCCTGCCGCACTCCCACAGGGCGATGTGCCTGACCTTCTGGACCGCGCCCGGGGTCGCTGCAGCCGGGTACTTGAACCAGAGACGATCTACGCCCAGGCAGATCGGCAGGGGCTGCACCTGGGCCCCGTGTACCAGGGAGTAACAGAGTTCCGGGTCTCGGAGGATGGGGACGAGGCCCTGGCTACCGTCATGCCGCGCGTCGGCTCCGACCCGGCGGGGCCGGACAGCACCTGGTGGATGCCAGCACCGTGGCTGGACAGCATGATGCATCCTCTGCTCGCACTGGCCCAGGACGGGGCGGCTCCCCTGGTCCCCCAGGCGGTCGAGCGCGTCACGTTGTCGCGCAGGCCGCACGGCGCCGCATCGGTGCACGCCCGTGTGCGGTCCAGGCTCCACGGGGACCGCGGCGCCTTGTGCGACGTCACGGTCTCCGACTCAGAGGGTCTGTGTGTCGCCTTCGAGGGTCTTCTGGCGGTGCGGATCCCGGAAGTCTCAGGCGGTGGCGGTCGCGGGTGGGAGGACTCCGGTGACGTGGCGTCGGACCAGTGCAGCCGGAGCGCTCCGGGACCGTCGACCTCCAGACTGCTGGTGCCGTGTCTTTTCCCCCGCTGGGTGGTGTGCGACGCGACGGGCGCCGAGCCGGCGGGACGGGCAGTCGTCCTCACGGTGGAGGAGGACTTCGGGCTTGGAGACGTGTTGACGCGGCATCACCGTGCGGGCCTGGCAGCGCGCCTCGTGCTGCGAGAGTCAGAGTCGCTGGGCCGTGCTGACCTCGACCAGCTTGTAGCCGGGGTGCGGCCGGGCGACACGGTCTACCTCCTCACCGGCCTGGCCCGACGCCGCTACGCCGGGGATGATCCTGAGGACGCCATGGCCTGCCAGGACCACACGGTCCTGCTCATGGTGCGGCTCTGCCAGGCGCTCACGGAGATGCCGGGAAGAGGCCGGGGAATCCGGCTGGTGGTCGTGACCAACGACGTGCAGCAGCTGGATGCCGAGACGGCGTGGAATCCCTTTGCCGGGGGCCTGCTCGGCCTCACCCGCGTGGCAGCCTCGGAGCTTCCCGGGGTGGTGTTCGCCTCCGTGGACGTGAGCGCCACCGACTTGTCGAGCGCCGGGGGTGCTGCCTCTGTCGCCAGTACAGTGGCGCGGTTGTCACCCGTGGCCTCGGGTGATGAGCACGTCGTCTGTGCGGGCGTGCTACTGCGCAAGCAGTATGACGCAGCGGTGATGCCAGCGGGCTACCGCGCCTCCGAGGTCTTCTCCACTGGGGGGACCTACCTGGTGGTCGGCGGTGCCGGCGGCCTGGGTATGGCCGTGGCACAGATGCTGGTCGAGCAGTGTCTGGCGCAGGTGTACCTGGTTGGACGCCGCCCTGTCGAGGCTCTGGCGCCCGCTGTGCGTGCCGCGCTGGACGCGAGTCCCCGGCTCGTCTACGTGCAGGGCGATGTCACCAACGAGTCTGACATGCGCTCGGCGGTGGAACTGGCAGCCGGTGCTGGCCGACGGCTCGATGGTGTCATCCACGCCGCTTTCGTCATGGGTGACGGCGTGATCGCTGGCCTGACCCAGAAGGATCTGTCCAAGGTGATGGCTCCCAAGGTGGCGGGGGCGGTGGCGCTGCACCGCGCGCTGTGGGACGTCGAGGTCGACCGGCTTGTGTTCTTCTCCTCGGCGGTCTCCTTCACCGGAGCCCGTGGGCAGGGAGCGTACGCGGCGGCGTCGAGCTTTATGGACACCTATGCGCGCTACCTGGCGGCCCGGTGGGGCCGCCAGGTGTCCGTGCTCGACTGGGGATTCTGGGGGGAGGTCGGAGCCGTGGCGACCGAGGAGTACCGTGCTCGCATGGCGGACCAGGGGGTAGCCGGTCTCACGACTGCCGAGGGTCTTGCCGCCCTGACGGCAGCCGTGGGCACACGGCTGCGACAGGTCGCGCCCTTCCGCGCAGCCTCGCTCACGCCGCGGTGGCAGGTGGGACTGGGGTCCGACAGCGGCTCGCGGTCCGCGCTCAGTAAGGATCTTGCCCGCTTCATGCATGAGGTAGAGCCGCTTGATGACGCTGACGCGCTCGACGAGCTGGAGGAGGTGGCCCACCGTGCCCTGGTGGTGCACACAGACCTGCTGGGCATACCCGACGAGGGGGAGGAGCCGGAGCAGACCGCTCAGCGTCTGAGGGTGGTGGCCGCGTACCGCCCGCTGCTTGACGCCGTGATCGACATCCTGGTCCGCCGAGGCTACGTCGAGGCAGGTGCCGATGGTGTCCTGCGCGTGACTGACCGAGGCCGACGGACCCGCTCAGCAGCGGAGCCGCTCCAGCTGGCGCTGGACAGGCTGCAGAGCCGACGTCCCGGGACCGCAGCCTACGTGACCCTGGTTGACCGGTGTACCCGGGCGCTGCTGGACGTGCTGGCCGGCACGGTGCGCGGCAACGCGGTGCTCTTCCCCGCAGGATCTGACCGGCTTGTCGCGGCGGTCTACCAGGGGAACCGACGGGCAGACTACTTCAGCTCGGTGGTGGTGGAGGCGGTACGGTCGCTCGTCACCCGTACGCGACGTCCCCTGCGCCTGATCGAGGTGGGTGCGGGCACGGGAGGGACGACGGACCATCTCCTTGACGGGCTTGTCGACGTGGCAGCCTCGGTTGAGCGGTACGACGTCACCGACATCTCACCGGCCCTGGCGCGTGGTGCCGCCTCGCGCTATCGGAACCACCTCGTCGACGTGACCACGGGTGTGCTGGACATTGAGCGCCCGCCTGCTGATCAGGGCTACTCGTCGGGCAGCTACGACGTGGTCGTGGCTACGAACGTCTTGCACGCCACGCGGGACATGGCGACCACGCTGGCGCATACGGCTGAGCTCCTCCGTCCTGGCGGGATCCTCCTCGTCAACGAGGCCACTCGGGTCCGAGACTTCATGACCCTGGTCTTCGGCCTGACCGACGGCTGGTGGCTCGCCACGGACCGCGAGCTGCGCATCCCCTACTCACCGCTGCTGGAACCAGGCGCCTGGCGTGCTGCGGCGGTCGGAGCCGGGTTTGCCCGCATCGAGCTGGTCGGTGTGCAGGACAAGGTGGGGACCATGGAAGAGGCGATGGGCCAGATGGTCCTGGTCGCTGAGCGTGGTCCGTGGCTGGCTCTCGACCCGGAGCACCCGGCGAGGCTGCTGGGCGGAGGAGACCCGTCCTGGGAGGAGGACATGTCTGGCTCGGATCGGCTGACGGACGAGCCCGCGTCGGACCGCACCGCTTCTCCGCCGGTCCCCGTGCCGGCCTCCGCACCCTCACAGGCTGCCCCTCAGGCTCTCGTGGACGAGCTGGGGGAGGTCTACGCCGTGGTCCTCGGGCTTCGCGGGGAAAAGATTGATCCTCACCAGCGGCTCTCGGCGTACGGATGTGACTCGGTCGCTTCTCTTGAGGTGCTCGACCGGCTGGAGGAGCGGTTCGGGGCCATTGCGCCGGAGGCGGTGCTCGGCGCTGAGACCCTTGCCGGGCTGGCCACCGCCCTGTCCGCTGAGTTCGCGCCCAGCGCCCTGGACGAGGACCGGCCTGGGGACGACACCCTGGGCGACGCCGATGGTCCTGGACCGGGCTTGGGGAGCCTCGTGCTCGGGAGCGCGGACACGCGAGCGGTTCCTTCGCCCGTGCCGGGGAAGAGGCGTCCCGCCCTGGGGAGCGAGGCGGGCACTGGCGACGTCGTCTCCGAGATCGCCGTCATTGGGATGGCCGGACGCTACCCGGCGGCGAAGGGGCTGTCGCAGTGGTGGCAGAACCTGCTGGCCGGGCGACGGACCATCGGCCCGGTTCCGGCGTCCCGGTGGTCGGCCGACGTGCTGTCTGAGCACCCGTCGGCGCGGTGGGGCGGCTTCTTGGAGGGCATCGACCAGTTCGACTCGCTGCTGCTAGGGATATCCCCCCGCGAGGCGGCGGCGATGGACCCCCAGGCGCGGCTCCTCCTGGAGAACGTGTGGGAGTTGCTTGACGACGCCGGGTATCCCCGGAGCCGTGCCAACGCGGTGTCCCACGCTGCTCGGGCAGCCGGTGTCGGGACGTTTGTCGGCGCCATGGACAACCCCTACGAGGCGCTCGTAGCGCAGGAGTGGGGTCGGGGGAACCAGGTGCTCGCTGGGTCAGGATCGTGGGGCATCGCTAACCGCGTATCCTTCGCCTTCGGTTTTGACGGTCCGAGCATCACCGTGGACTCGGCCTGCTCCTCCTCGGCGACGGCCATCCACCTCGCTTGCGAGAGCCTGCGGAGGGGCGAGTGCGGCATGGCGGTGGTGGGAGGAGTCAACCTCATCCTCCATCCCGGGCACCACCTCGGGCTGGCCCAGGGGGGCATGCTGTCCGAGGACGGGCGGCCGCAGCCCTTCTCCGAGACCGCTGACGGGACGGTTACCTCCGAAGGGGTGGGGTCGCTGCTGCTGCGTCCGCTGGCGGACGCCCTGAGGGACGGGGACCGCGTGCTCGGTTGTGTCCTGGCGTCGACGATGGCAAGCAACGGTGCTCGCGAGAGCTACCTCTCCCCGAGCGCCGCTGCTGAGGCGGCCCAGCTCCGGGCCACGCTTCGTGCCGCTGGTGCCAGTCCCCGTGACATCGGGTACGTGGAGGCCCAGGCGATGGGCTCCAGGCTCGGGGACGAGGCCGAGGCCAGCGCCCTGCGTGCTGTCATCGGTGGTGCCTCGGACGCGGACTGCCGTGTGGGCACTATGAAGGGGCTGCTCGGCCACCTCGAGGCCGCCTCAGGGGTCGCCCAGGTGACCAAGGTCCTCCTCCAGATGCAGCACGGGACCATCGCGCCATCGGTGGAGGCTCATGATCCGTTCCTGCACGATCCTGATGCGCGCCTTCGTGTCGTCACGGAGCAAGAACCGTGGAGCAGGCCGCGCCCCGGCCGGTGCCTGGCCCTCGTAGACTCCTTTGGGGCGGGCGGAGCAAATACGCAGCTTCTCCTGTCCGAGCCTCCAGCACGCCCGGTGACCACTGCTACGCGCTTGCAGGTCGGACAGCTGCCGTTTCTCCTCTCGGCGCGACGGCCCGCCCAGCTCCAGCAGGTTGTCGAGCGCCTGGTTGATGCCCTGGCCGATCCCGCAGCCGAGCACGAGCCCCAGGACGTGGCCTACACGCTGTTCTGTGGGCGCGAGCCGTTGAGCCACCGTCTGGCCGTGGTCGCCACAGGCCTGCGAGAGCTGCAGACTGCCCTGCGCAGCTGGCTGGCTGAGCCGGCTCAAGAAGTCCCTGGTCTGTACTCGGCCGCAGCCCCTGGGCCGCCGGGCGCTTTGCTGAGCCCGGCCGAGGAGGCCGCCTCCTTGTGGATCCGGGGTGAGACCCCGCAGTGGGAGAGCCTGGGCGTCACGGGTGCCCGGATGACCACGTTGCCCAGTTACCCGTTCGCCCCGGTGCGGCACTGGTTTCAGGCCGTGGCCGCGTCTGCGCCCGAGTCTGTCAGCCTGGATCAGCCAGAGGAGGCCGAGGCTGTGTCGCACCCGGTGCCTTCCCCTCCCGTTGCGAGCGAGTCCTCCGACGGCCCCACTGACAAGGACTGGAGCCGACCGGTGCGTGCAGCTCTGGCCGACGTGCTGCAGATCGGCCTTGACGAGATCGAGGACACGGACTCGATCAGCGACTTTGGGCTCGACTCGGTGTCGGTCGTCGCGCTGACTGATCTCCTGCGCTCCGAGCACGGTGCCAGCCTGATGGCCTCGGACTTCTACGAGGCGCGTACCGTGGCAGACCTCGCGGACCTCGTCCGGGGGTGGCGCGAGCGGCCAGACGAGGCTCGCCGCGACAGGCCTGGGCCCGCTCAGACGCACGTTGCCGCGCGGGTCGCAGGCTGCTCCTCTGCCCAGCCTGAGGAGGGCCTCGTGGCGATCATCGGTATGTCCGCCCGCCTCCCCGGTGGACGGGATGTCGCAGGGTACTGGCGCGCGACCCTGGCCGGCAGGGTAGAGACCCAGTCGCTGCCCGCCTGGCGCTGCGGGGCAGCACCAGGCGGCAGTCCAGGTGCGGGGCTTCACCTGGGTACTTTCATCGACGCGGTTGATGAGTTTGACGCACGGTTCTTCGGCATCTCCCCGCGTGAGGCGCGGCTGATGGATCCGCAGCACCGCCTCTTCCTCCAGACCGTCTGGCACACTATCGAGGATGCTGGCTACGATCCGGCGGGGCTGGCCGGGAGCCCAACCGGCATCTTCGTCGGGGTGGCTGGCACGGAGTACGGGCAGCTCCTTCAGTCCCAGGGCGCGGACAGCGACGGCCAGCTGGTCACGGGCAACGTTCACAGCGTGCTGGCGAACCGCATCTCCTTCCTGCTTGACCTTCGAGGGCCGTCCGAGCCAGTGGACACCGCCTGCTCGAGCTCGCTGGTGGCTGTGCACCGGGCGGTGCGGGCGATCCGCTCGGGCGAGTGCGCCATGGCAGTCGCCGGCGGGGTGAACGTGCTGCTGACCACATCCGGTTTTGAGGCGTTCGCTTCCTCAGGGATGCTCGCGCCTGACGGGAGGTGCAAGACCTTCGACAGTCGTGCCGACGGCTATGTCCGGGGTGAGGGCGTGGGAGCGGTGCTGCTCAAGCCGCTGCGCGCCGCGCAGGAGGACGGCGACCACGTCTACGCCGTCATCCGTGGAACTGCAGTCGGGCACGGGGGGCGCGCTGCCTCGCTCAGCGCCCCGCAGCCCGCGTCACAGGCTGACGTCATTGTGCGGGCCTGGGAGGAGGCGGGTGTCCAGGAGGGGCCGCAGTACATTGAGGCCCACGGTACCGGTACCCGACTTGGGGACCCGGTCGAGGTGTCTGGCCTGACGATGGCGGCTGAACGGCTGCGCGCAGGAGGCATGCGCATGGGACGGTGCGGGCTGAGCACGGGGAAGACCGGTATCGGCCACCTAGAGACGGCGGCGGGCATCGCTGGCCTGGTCCGCGCGGTCCTTGCCCTTCAGCACAGGATCATTCCTCCGCTAGCGGGGCTGCAGCGGGTCAACGAGCTCATTGACCTGAGCGGGACCCCGTTCACTCTGGTGGCAGAGCCCCAGTGCTGGGAGGCGCCGACCGGGCAGGACCGTTCCCCTGCTCCCCGGCGTGCCGGGGTCAGCTCTTTCGGTTTCGGGGGCGTCAACGCCCACGTCGCCCTGGAGGAGGCTCCGCTGGCCCCGGCCCTAGGGCCTGTGTCTGCGGGGCCCTCGGACAACGTGGTGGTCATCTCCGGACGTGACGAGCGTGAGCTGCGTGAGACGGTGCTGGCGCTGGCGGATCTGCTTGGGCCAGTGGGCTCGGGCCGCGACCTGGCTCTTCACGACGTGGCGTTCACTCTGCAGGAGGGACGTGCTGAGTACGACCACCGGCTCGCCGTGGTGGCAGCGGACGTTTCCAGCCTGGCCCGCAGGCTGTACGGCTGGCTCGAGGGACAGACTCACGAGTCGGTGCGTCACGGCACGCTTGAGACCGTGAGAGCCGACGGTGAGGAAAACGGTGAGGAAGCCGGCCAGGCCCCGTCTGAGGAGCCTCTGACCTCCAGCGTCCTTGCAGACCGCTGGGTCTGCGGACGGCACGTCAACTGGGACCTGGGCAGGCGTGCCGGGAGCAGACGGGTCAGCCTTCCCGGACACGCTTTCGCCCGGGACTCCCACTGGCTGGTTCAGGGGGCGGCAGCCCTGCCAGCGCCTGTAGCGCCGTCGGATCAGGGCACTGGCGCGTCCGCAACGCTGTCTCGCGGCGATGGGGGGCAGGGTCCTGCCCCTGTGCTGGTGGAAGAATCTCCTGTCCTAGCCAGGGACGCCTCCGACCCGCAGTCGGCCGGGGAGGTGGAGTCCCCGGCAGGAGGGAGGGCCGACCTGGTCCGGCAGTTCCGCCGGATCATCGTGGACCACCTCGAGACACCCCTTGAGGCTGTCAGCGAGGCTGACGACCTTCGGGACCTCGGCCTCGACTCGATCGCAGGGCTTCGGATCATGCAGGTGGTACAGGCGCAGTTCGGGAAGGACATCTCGATGCTGTCCATCATCGAGCACCCGACCATCGAGGGCTTCGTGGACATGGTGCTCCTGCCCCGGTGTGAGGACACGACCATCCCACCCGGTGTCACGGTGCCGGTTCCGGAAGCGGCAGCCGTGGGCAGCGGGCCCCGGTCGGCCGACACCACGAAGGAGCCCGTGGCCCCGGTGTACCGTCTGGCCGCCGGGCAGGACCCCGACGGGCCACGACTGTTCTGCCTCCCAGGCGAGACCGGCGAGCTGACCTGGGCACTGGCTCTGCTTGAGGACGAGTCAGGGCGCATGCTCTCGGGGGGCTCTGTTCTCGGGGTCGAGTCCTCGACCTTCCGATCAGGCCCTGACGACGCCCAGCCGTCCCGGACCATCGCGGTGCGTGCGGACGAGTGCGTCCGCAGCATCATCACTGAGACGGGAGAGGCACCGGTTCGCCTGATGGCCTCGGGGCGGGCGGCTGTACTGGGTATCGAGGTCACACGGCGGCTTGCGGACGCAGGGGTTCAGGTAGCGGAGCTCGTGCTGGCCGAGCCGCTGGTGGAGCCGGAGGCCGAGACGACGGGTGAGAACGATCTGGCCGCAGTGGTGCGCAGCCTCGCGCGCGACTGGCAGGTCGACCTCGGACGTCTGGCCGAGGGCCAGGTGGCCGACATCAGCCAGGCGCTTTCTACGGGGCGTTGTGGTATGGGACCTGAGTCCATCGCCCTCTGGGTGGAGCGGGCAGCGTGGGAGCGAGGCTCTCTTGTCACCGCCGTGGCCAACTGGCCGATCCCTCCTCTGGTCGGTGCGGCAGCCACGGTCACAGTCTGGGGCAGTGCCACGGGGCTCGAGCGGCTGGTGGTGCCACCGCCGCGCGAGGAGCCCGCACCGCGCAGGTCGCGGGTGAGCTCTTTGCCCACCGCACCACCGGTCAGCGCGGTCCCTATCAACCCACGTGGCGAGCTCAGGCCGAGCTTCTGGTGCCACAGCCTGCTCGGTGACGTCAGCTACGCGCTGCACCTGTCCCAGAACCTGGGGGGTGCGCACCCGCTGTTCGGCCTCGAGCAGTTCCACCTGGACGGCAGCGCCCGGACATTCGACTGCCTGGAGGACCTGGCAGCCTCACACATCCTGGCGATGCGGGAGGTAGACCCCACTGGGCCCTACCGGATCGGTGGCTATTCAATGGGCGGCATCCTCGCCTTCGAGTGCGCCCGGCAGCTTGTCGAGACCGGAGCCGAGGTGCGTTCCCTGGCTCTGATCGATCCGATCATGCCGAACACTGCCGCGTGGCACGCCATTGAGACGGAGAACATTGAGGACTATGACTTCGACCTGGTGGCACTGGTGCTGATCGCGAACGCGCTCGGTGAGCGCTGGGAGGTGCAGGGGCGTATCTCCCACGGGCAGCTTACCGGTATGGAGCCGCAGGCCAGGACTGAGATCGTCTCCCGTTATCTTCACGCTGGTGCCTCGAAGGAGCGCACCCTGGAGGAGGTCAGGGACCTCGTGAAGGCCAATCACAGGGTTATCACGCAGAACAACGCCGCGCTCGAGAGGTATCTACCGCGTGCGCTGGGGACACGTGTGCCGACCCTCATGTTACGCGCGTCACAGGGCCAGGTCGGGCCGGACAATCCCAATCAGATGCCCGTCGTCGGACGCCTACGCGAGGACCCGTCCAATGGGCTCGCCCCTTATCTGGGCGGAGCCCTGACCATCAAGGACGTGGATGCTGACCACTTCACCATCTGTGATCAGCAGCATATTGCCGAGGTCGCGCGAGCCGTCAAGAGTTTTTGGCTCCGTTGAGCCGCTGGCGACCACGTCCCTGTCTGTCGGCTCTACCCGAAAGGAGCGCCATGAAGCTGTCAATCTATTTCTTCTCGACTGATGACAGTATTCCCGGCGAGGAGCGCTACGAGTTCCTCTTCACTGTAGCCGAGCACGCGGACCGTGCTGGCTACCACGCGTTGTGGACTCCGGAACGGCACTTCCAGGAGTTCGGAAGCAGCTATCCGAACCCTGCTGTTCTTAGTGCCGCCCTGAGCCGGGTGACCCGCCGTATAGCGCTGCGGGCGGGGTGCGTCGTCCTGCCGCACCACCACCCCGCGCGCCTGGTTGAGGACTGGTCCCTGGTCGACCAGCTCTCCGGCGGCCGAGCTGGCGTGTGCCTGGCCACCGGGTGGCACAAGGGAGACTTCGTCTTCTATCCTGAGCACTACCAGGACCGTAGGCAGTATACCTTCGACCAGGTCAGGACGTTGCGCGATCTGTGGAGAGGGGAGAGCGTCACCTTCCCAGGCCCGCAGGGCGAGACTCTGACGGTGCGGACGTTCCCGCGCCCGCTCCAGCGGGAGATGCCGCTGTGGGTGGTCCACAGCACCAACCCAGATACGTGGGTCACGGCTGGGACTCTCGGTCTCAACGTTCTCACGCTGCTCGACGGCTGGGACCGCCTCGAGCAGAACATCCAGGCTTATCGGGCTGCCCGGGAGGAGTCCGGTCATGATCCGCAGGCAGGTGTAGTCACGGTCGGTCTCCACACCTTCGTCGGCCTGGATGACGAGGCGGTTCGCGCGCTGGTCCGGGAACCGCTCACCGGATACCTGTCCTCCTTCCTCAGGCAACGGGATGGAGACGCCGCTGTGCACGGTGAGTCGAAGCTGCTCAGCGAGGAGGAGCAGCAGTTGCTCGTAGACAGCGCCTTCGAGGACATGGTCGAGAACCGGGCGCTGCTGGGTACCCCGCAACGGTGCGTCGCGATGATCGAGAGGGCGGGGTCGATCGGCGTGAACGAGGTAGCCTGCCTCCTCGACTTCGGCCTGCCGTTCACCACGGTGCTTGAGGGCCTTCCACTGCTGGACGAGGTCCTTGCTGAGGTCAGCGACACTGATGACACGCCCGGCTTCATACAGCAAGGCCTTGCGGCGGGTGCGATGGGGTACTACGCGACGCGGAGGCGATAGCAGGCCTAGAGCTGTCAGGACGCCTCACCAGGGAGTCGTGCGGGCAACGATCGCGTTGACGACCGCCTCGGTGACCTGCAGGGCGCGGGTCTGGGCGTAGAAGTGCCCGCCATCAGGAAAGACTTTTATCGTCGTGCTGCCACTGGTCAGTTCGCTCCAGGCGTGCAGCCCGTCGGTGGTGGTGGTCGGGTCGTCCTGTGCTCCCAGGACGAGCAGCTCCGTCCCTGCAGGGAGTATGTGGCCGGACTGGTAGTACCGCGCAAGGATCGACATGTCGCCCCGCAACGACGGAAGAAAGATGTCACGCAGCTCGGGGTTGTCCAGGAGAGCCTCTGGAATCCCCCCGTACCGCTCGTGCATGGCGATGAGAAAGGCCTCGTCGTCAAGCGCGTGGATCTCGGTGGGTCTACTGGCGTGGTGGGGCGCGGTGCGGCCCGAGACGACGAGGATCTCGGGCCGCACCGCGCCGTTGTGGGTTCCCAGCCAGCAGGCCAGCTCGTAGCCAATGAGCGCGCCCAGGCTGTGGCCGAAGAGGACGAACGGCTCCTGCACGCGGGCGGACACGGCTGGTCCCAGGTGCTCGACCACCTCATCTACGGACGTCAGCAGAGGTTCGCTGATCCTGGATTCGCGTCCGGGCAGAGTGACTCCAACAAGCCTGACCCACGGGGGGAGCAGCGGGGCCCAGCGTGCGTAGACCGAGGCTCCCGCACCGGCGTGGGGCAGGCACACAAGGGTGACCGCCCCCGCCTGGTCGGTGACACCGTGCCACCCTGTGAACCAGACGTCGTCGACCTGGTCTGCTGGCCGCATGCCGACGTGGACTCCAGAAGGGCTGCCCTTGGTGGTCAGCCGTGGAGGTCTCGGCGGGAGAACAACAGGTACCCGATGACGAAGAGGACGGTTGAGACTCCGCAGAGCAGCGCAATACCACCCCAGCCGTTTCCGGTGGCCAGCGGCTCAGAGCCAAACGCCCAGTGGTAGGGCGACAAACGTGACAGCCAGTCCAGAGAGGTGCTGGACCTGCCGACCGCGTCGAAGGCGTAGGCGGCTGCGGTGACGGTTGCACCTGCGGCAATGGCCCAGCTCTGCCGACCAGTCGCGGCCCCCACAGCCAGAGCGGTGGTTCCGCACAGGAGAGCGAGAGCACCCCACGCAAGTGTGGCGGTGACGGTGTTGCCCAGCGACAGGGAGAGCTCTGCGGGGCCGTTGAGCGCCAGGATGCCCACAAGAGTCACACCGCACAAGACCAGGACGCGGGCTACCAGTGTGCCCAGGCTCTCCAAGGCGTACTGGCCTCGCTCCACAGCGTGGGACAGGGTCAGTTCCAGTCGTCCGGACTCCTCCGACCCGGCAATGAAATGTGAGCCCCAGATGATGCAGGCCATGGCGGAAAGCAGGAAGCCGAGCAGGCCGAAGTAGGTTGCCTGGGCGTACCCAGCACCTGTCGCAATGCTGTCCAGTCCCATGGTCTCCGACATCCCCTGAGGCAGGGAGTCGATCATGTCACTGACCTCAGGCGTCTGAAGGCTGGGGAAGACAGGCAGATAGAGGACGATTACCACAAAGAGGCCGATGGACCACCCGATCAGCCCACGGGTACCGCTGCGCAGCTGCCAGCGCAGGATCGGGAATACGGTGGAGCGGTTGTCGGCGGCTCGTGCAGTCGAGGTTGTCATGAGGAGGTCCTCGTGCTTTCGTATAGTTCCAGGACGGACTCCTCGAGGTCTGGCTCCTCGAGGGCGAAGTCGCGAATCGTGTGGTGGGAGAGGATCTTGATCAGGGAGTCCGGGTCGCCGCGCAGCAGGCCAGAGGCCTGGACCGTGGAGTTGCCGATGTCACGGACCTCCAGCGCGGTCAGCCCGGGATGCTTCTCCAGCTGGGAACGAAGGAGCTGGGCGTCGGTACCGGTCACCACCGTACGGAGGTGCGAGGTGCCAGTGATGCGGAGCGAGGCGATGTCTCCCTCTGCCACGATCGTGCCGTGCGCCAGCACCGCTGCTGCGTCCGCGGTGTGCTGGATCTCGCTGAGGATGTGGGAGCTGAGGAGCACGGTCTGGCCGCTGTCTCGTGCTTCACGGATGAGGGAGAGGAACTCGCGCTGCATCAAGGGGTCAAGGCCGCTGGTGGGCTCATCAAGGATCAACAGCTCGGGCTGGTGCATGAAGGCCTGGACCAGCCCGAGCTTCTGGCGGTTCCCCTTCGACAAGGTGCGTACGGGCCTGCTGAGGTCAAGATCCAGGCGCTCGGCAAGCGACTCGACCGTGCCGGCTGCGACAGGACCGCTGATGGTCTTGAAGTGGTCCAGCACCGACTTCCCGCTGCTCCGCTCCGTTAGCCTGACCTCTCCTGGGAGATAGCCGATGCGGCGGCGCAGCTCGGGCTTGGCCTTCTGTGGGGCCTGGCCGAGGACGGTGACTGTTCCGTCGCTAGGGCGGACGATGTCAACAAGCATGCGCAGCGTCGTGGACTTACCGGCACCGTTGGGGCCGATCAGGCCGTAGATGACTCCGCGCTCCACGGTGAGGTCTATGCCGCGGACGGCGTGGACCTTGCTGAAGCGCTTGTGCAGCCTTCGTGCTTTGATCATCGTTTCCATGGGACTCTCCTCCGGGTCTGAGCTATAGTGGTGTCCCAGCAGTTACAATATCAAGTTGTAGAGCCGTGGTAAAGAGGGGGCGAGCCGGAGGACGGTCAGAGTTCTTGTTCTGCTGGAGCCAAAACAGCGCCGGTGCACCGGGACGCGGTATTCCCGCTAACGGGGCTGCGGGCCGCCGTGTCGTTCAGGCGAGGGAGGCCTCGTGCGCCTCCGGGGCGCCTGTCCCGGAGAGACCCTCGCCCGGTCGCTACCGAGCGGTGTGAGGTCGGGCTGCACGGCGTCCGGCTCGACGTGCTTTACCGGGGACCCGGGAGGTATCGGCTGCACGGCTGACTCCTGCTGGGAGTGTGAGAGCTGCCGGGACGGGCAGGAGCAGGCACTGCCCAACGGGTACGTGCCCGTCTTCAGCAGCCTCGACCGAGACGACGGCTGTCCCCAGGCGGCTTCTCCCCGGCGGTGTCCGTGAGGACTTCGTGCTTCAGGTGCCTCAGAGCCTGGACCAGGGGCTGCCGCTCAGCAGGGGGCTGAGGACTAGGTGGCCACCGGTGACGGCAGTCGCCCGGGTGCTGGCCTCGGAGGTGGGCTACCGGTTCGTGACTGACGCCGCCCCTGTCACTGGTTAGGGGCCTTCGGTGGCGGCAAGTTGGCGGTGCTGCACATCTTCAACTCCGTCTGTGGTGCTCCGGGCAGTCCCGTATCCGCGCAACGGCGCCAGATCTGCCAGTGCCCGGCGCGGGCGACGGCCTGAGGATGTGCAACGGGTAGCGCGCTGCACATCCTCAGCCCCACTGTGCTGCCCGGGAGGTCCGGCACTCGTGCAATGACGCCACTTTGCCTGCGACCTGTCGGCGGAGGCGGCCTCAAGATGCGCAACAACAGGTTGCGTGCTGAGACCTACTGAAACCGCGCCCCCGAGGCGGGGTCTGCCAGCCACTCCAGTGCTGCCTGTAGCCGCCCCGGGGTGGTCCCCAGCAGGGGGCTGGGCAGGGCGTCGGGGGCGAACCAGCCGACCTGCGTGGACTCGTCGTCGGCCACGCGGGCGGGTGCCGAGCCGGGCGCTGGTCGCGCCACAAAGGTCATGTCCATGAACGCGCACCGGTCCCCGTTGGGGAAGGCCATGGGTGCACCTGCGCTGACGCTGGCCACCCCGAGGATCTCCGCCTCCACGCCCGTCTC
The DNA here is from genome assembly GCF_003591215.1 of Actinomyces sp. 2119. NCBI lineage: Bacteria > Bacillati > Actinomycetota > Actinomycetes > Actinomycetales > Actinomycetaceae > Actinomyces > Actinomyces sp. 2119. The sequence goes on along the minus strand of NZ_QYRR01000007.1, from coordinate 62,678 downwards.
CTCCAGACACTCACGGCGGGCGGCAGCCCCGGGCTGCTCGCCGGGGTCGGGAATCCCTGAGACCACCGCCCAGTGGCCGTTGTCGCTGCGGCGGCCCAGCAGCACGCGCTCGTCGTCGTCAACGACGACGATGCTCACCCCCGGCAGCCACAGCAGGTCATGTCCGATCTTCTCGCGCAGGGCCAGGATGAAGTCTGGGGTCGCCATGAGGCGATCCTAGGTGCTGGGACGGCGTGGACGCGGACCGGGGTCGCGCTCAGCCTGCACCAGCCCGCACTGCGCCTGCGGGGGTCCCGCCCTGGGCTGCGCCGACGGCCGGGGGGCAGCAGGCGTCTACTGTGGTAGCAGCTGGGTGAGGCCGGTCAGGTAGGTCTCGACGAAGTCGGCGAGCTCGCCAGCAAGGCCGCCCTTGGGCAGGGGGGTGCCAGCCGCCTCCATGGCCTGTAGCTGGGTTGGTGCGCCGTGGAGGTGGCTGTGGAGGGCGGCGGCGTGGTAGAGGAGTGCCCGGTAGGCTGCGGACGCGGCCTCGGGTCCCAGCCCGGGCACCTGGCGACGGACCACGGCGACGGCCCCCTGGACCTCCTCCTCAAGGTCGCGCTTGAAGGCGGTGAGGACGTCGACCGGCACATTGGTCTCAATGACGGAGGTGAGCAGGGCCTGGTAGCGCAGGTAGCCGTGGTGGCGGTCGGTGACCTCGGCCCACCGGTGTGCGAAGACGGCGACGGGCAGCGGCAGGGCGTAGGTGCGGGACTGCTGGGCGAAGGCGTCGGCGAGCGCGTGGACGTAGGCGGCGCTGTGGTCGCGGTAGAGGGCGAGGAAGATCTCCTCCTTGGTCTGCGCGTAGCGGTAGAGGTTGCCGCGGGACCAGCCCAGCTCCTTGGCGACGGCGGCCAGGGTCACCTGGTGGAGGCCCCGGGTGGTGAGGAGGTGGTCGGCTGCTGCCTTGATCTCCTCGAGGCGCTCGGCCTTGTGCTCGGCGCTGTAGGCGCGCTGGTAGCCGACCATGCCTCCTCCTCACGGTCTTGCTTGGGGATCACTGCTCAGGCCACGCTACCCGGGCACGCCGAAGGTTGACAAGTGACGGACATCACCTACGGTTCTCGTGCTTCAAGTGACAGACCGTCACTTGTCAAGTGGACACAACTCATCGAGCGAGACGGAGGCCATCATGGGCACACAGGGGACGCAGACACAGAAGGTCGTCTTCACCAACAAAGAGTTGGGCCTGCGCCTGGCGGGGCTGCTCCGCCTGCCTGCGGGCTTCGACCTCAGCCGGGACTACCCGGCCGTCGTCGTCACCGGGCCGATGCTCTCCGTCAAGGAGCAGGCACAGAGTGTCTACGCCGAGCGCCTGACCGAGCTCGGCTACGCCACCCTCGTCTTCGACGGCGCCTACTTCGGTGAGAGCGAGGGCACCCCGCGTCAGCTCGAGCTGCCCGAGGTCAAGGAGACCGACATCGAGGGCGCGGTCGACTTCCTCCAGTCCCTGCCCTTCGTCGACGACGACCGCATCGGCGGCCTGGGTATCTGCGGCTCCGGCTCCTACATGTCGGTGGCTGGCCTCAAGGAGCCGCGGCTGAAGGCAGTCACCGCCGTCGTGCCTGCGATCTCCGACATCTCCACCTCCGCCATGGCCGGGTTCTTCCGGCCCGAGGAGGAGGTGCGCGCCGCCAAGGCCGCCTACGAGACGGGCGAGGGCGGCCTGGAGCACCTCAACTTCATGCCACGTGCCTTCGACGAGGGTGCCGCCTACTACTACTCCGCCCGCGGCACGCACCCGCGCTGGAGCAACGAGGTCGTCGCCTGGATCCAGCTCGAGCTCGTCTCCTACAACGTCCCCGAGATCATGAAGGGCATGACCAGGCCCTACCTGGTCATCACCGGAGAGAACGCCTGGAGCCGCCAGGCCTCCACCGAGGTCTTCGACGCGGTGCCCGGCACTAACAAGCAGATGCACGTCATCGGCGAGGCCGGCCACTTCGACATGTACGACCTGGCCCCCTACGTCTCCAAGGCCTTCGAGCACATCGTGCCCTTCTTCGCCGAGAACCTGTGAGCACCGTCCGCTGATCTGGGAGACGCGGGCAGGGCGGTGCCATGGCCGCCCTGACGCTGCTGCGCTCCCGCTGGGCAGCGGGTGGTAACCACTGACCAGTGGGAACGAGCCCTGAGGAAGGGCAGGTCGCTGCCGCGCAGCAACCTCGTCACCTCAGTCGTGCTCCCCTGCCTGCCGTGACCGGCATAGGGCAGGGACGGCACTGAGGAGATGACGTGGCCCGGGGCGCAGCCGCGCTCCGGGCCTGGGTGGTACGGGGACTGAGGGAGACGTGTTCCGGCCAGAAAGAACCGACCGGGCTTTTGTGGTCAGCGGGCCGAGGGCTCCGGCATGTTCTGCGCGCCCAGATAGTAGACGAGTCCCAGGGGGACAACGAATAGGAAGAAAAGAATAGGGAGGTAGATAAAGGTGAGTGATCAGGGTCTCCGGGAATGGAAAGGGCGTGGTGGCTCAAGGGGGCCGAACTCCGTGACGGACCCCTGCTTCCTTCGTGACCGCCGTTCCTTGACAGCCCTGCGTCTGCTCTCAGGAGCCCTGGCGGACCTCGACCAGCCAGGGGCAGCGGCGCCGCAGCATGCGCTCGAAACGAACGTGCATGGTCATGACCGCGGCCGGGCAGTCGTGGCACGCCCCCTGCAGGTCGACCTCGACGACGCCGTCACGCACCACACGTACCGTGAAGGACCCCCCGTGGCTGCGCGCCAGGTCGTTGACAGTCTCCTCGGCGACCTCCTGCGCGGCAGCCTCCAGCACGTCGTCGCGGCCGAGGGCGCGGGCGCCCGCGGCGGGGATCCAGCCTCCCGGTGAGTCCAGGGCGGCCACCAGGGCGCTGCGCACGCTCCCACCCTCCTCGTCCCAGGAGCGCTCGGCCCCCAGCATGGTGACGACGCCTCCCGGGACGACGTGGACGGCGGTGAGGGTGCCGTCGTCAAGAAGCCTCTGCAAGGGGGCCGGGACCTCCGACACCTGTCCTGAGAAGGGCAGCAGGCCGTGAGGGACCACCCACCGCAGGACACTGGGGTCGGGCGTGGAGACGGGGTGCGTGGGCACGGCACGTCGTGGGACGGCCCGTCGACCCGTCGTGCCCGCACCGCCTGTCTCACGGCTGCGGCGCAGACGGCGTCTCCCCAGTGCGCTCACGGCATCCCTCACACCACTGCCGCGACGATCATCCGGGCCGCTGCGGCCATGACCCAGGCGGTGGCGAACATGTAGCCGTAGGCGACCAGCGGCCACCTCCACGTGCCGGTCTCCCGGCGCATCGCGCCCGCAGTGGCCATGCACTGGAGGGCGTAGACGAAGAAGACGAGGATAGCGGCCACCGTGTCGGGGCTGAACAGCCTGTCACCAGCGCGGTGCGTGAGGGTGTCCTCCTGGTAGGTGAGGGACTCCAGGCGGGCGCCGGGGTCCTCCGGGTCACCGGCGGCAGCGATCTGGCCCAGGGTGGCGACAAAGGTCTCCCGGGCCGCCAGGGAGGACAGCACGGCCACGTTAATCCGCCAGTCGAAGCCCAGCGGCTCGAAGACTGGTTCCACGGCACGGCCCACGGCGGCCGCCCAGGAGCTGTTCATGGTGTAGGAGGTTCGCTCGGCCTCCAGAAGAGCCTCCAGCTCGGCGGCGTCGGTGACCGGGGCCCCGTCGTCATCGGCAACCGTTGAGGACGCGGGGTTCTCGACGGCGGACGCCACGGCGGCGCACTGTGCGTCGGCGGCGCAGTGGGCGTCGAACTGGGCCTGGGAGCGCAAGGGCACGTTGAGCAGCACCCACAGGACCACGGTGGTCAGGGTGATGATGGTGCCAGCCTTCTTCAGGAAGCCCTTGCAGGCGTCCCACACCATGAGCACCACCGTGCGCGGCCGCGGCAGACGGTAGGGCGGCATCTCCATGTAGAAGGGCAGCAGCACGCCGTCGCGGTCGCTCAGGCGCTTGACCACCCACGCCGCCGTCATGGCGGACACGGCCCCCAGCAGGTAGAGGCCGAACATGATGGTGCCCCGGGCGCCGAAGGGCCCCACGGTGGCGTCCGCGTCCACCAGCAGGGAGATCATGATGACGTAGACGGGCAGGCGCGCTGAGCAGGTCATGAGCGGCGCCGCAAGCATCGTAGCCAGGCGGTCCTTGGCGCTGGGCAGGGTGCGGGTCGCCATGATCCCCGGGATGGCGCAGGCGAAGGAGGACAGCAGCGCTACGAAGGCGCGCCCCTCCAGCCCGGCGCGGCTCATCACCTTGTCCATGAGGAAGGCGGCGCGGGACATGTAGCCCACCCCCTCCAGGAGGGCGATGATGAGGAACATGATGGCGATCTGCGGAAGGAACACGATGACCTCGCCGACGCCGCCGATGAGGCCGTCGGCCAGGAGGCCGGCCAGGAGGGGGTGGGGGCCGTCCAGACGGGTGCGAACGGCGTCCGCCAGGAGGTCGCGGCCCGCCTCAATGGCGTCCTGGAAGGGGACGGCCCAGGTGAAGACAGCCTGGAAGAAGGTGTACATGACGGCGAGGAACACCAGGGTCCCGGCAACGGGGTGGAGCAGCACGCGGTCCACGGCGGTGGTGACCCGGTCGGCGGCGGGGGAGGAGAAGTCGGCCGCCGCCAGGACGGAGTCGCTCCAGGAGGCGAGCTCGGCGGGGTCCGTGGGCGGCGCTACCGGGGTGCGGGGCCAGGAGGCGACCGTGCCCAGCAGCGCCCGCAGCTCGGGCACCCCCGTCCCCCGGTGCCCCAGGACCCGCACCACCGGGACGCCCAGGGCCTGCCCCAGGGCCGAGGTGTCGAGCCGTCCTCCGCGGCGGGTCAGCTCGTCGGACATGGTGACTACCAGGCAGGTAGGCAGGCCCAGCCGGAGGGCCTGCGCCACGAAGGTCATCCCGCGGCGCATGGTGGTGGCGTCGACGACGACGACGAGTGCGTCGGGGACGTCAACCTGCTCGCAGCGTCCGGTCAGTACGTCGTGCACGATCTGCTCGTCGGGGCTGATGGGCTCCAGGGAGTAGGAGCCGGGCAGGTCCTCAATGGTCAGGGTGGTTGTGCCGGTCTGGCAGGTGCCCAGGGAGCGGGAGACGGTGACACCCGGGTAGTTGCCGGTCCTGGCCCGCAGCCCGGTCAAGGCGTTGTAGATGGAGGTCTTGCCCGCGTTGGGGGCTCCTGCCAGGGCGATGCGTCTCGCTCCTGCTACCAGCGCGGTGGCGGAACCTGGTCCGCAGTGGCAGCCACCGTCACCGGTGCCGCAGTGCTCGGTGCTCATCAGGCCCCTTCTCCAGCGCTGGTGCCTGCGGTGACAGCGGCGATCTGGACGTGGGCGACGTCCCGCCTGCGCAGGCACAGCTCGTAGTCGGCCACGCGGAAGACGACCGGGTCCCCCATGGGTGCTCGTCGCAGCGCCTGGATCACACGTCCAGGTCTCAGGCCCAGGTCCTGCAGCCGACGCTCCAGGCGTGCGTGTCCGGTGCCCTCCGTGGTCCGCCCGCCGACGGAGGTGATGACGGCGCGGGAGCCGGGCTGGAGCTCCGACAGCGGGCGTGTCCGCTGGGCCGACCCTGACCGTGTTTCCGGCGGTTCCTGCGGTTCTGACTGCACGTCACATGTCTGAGGTGAGGTTGCCACGATGCTGCTCTGATCCTCTAGCCGTGGCCCTGCGGTTGCGGGCACGAGTTGCTTCCAGTAGTCACTGGAAGTGATGGTAGCCTTCCCTGACACACCTGTCATGTAACGGGGGATCCCGTGCAAAGACGATGCCAGGTCCTGGGCTGGCCTCCGCCCGGGTCGGGGTAAGGGTGTGCGTCTGGGACACAGTACAGGCGCTGCCGACGCGGCCGCGGTTGGGGAGCCATTGGAGAGCAGGCCCTGTCGCTGGCGGGGCTGGCGGACGTCTCAGCGCGGCCGGGAGACGGCTACCGCCCGGGCGTTGTGTGCCCAGGTGTCGTCCAGGGGCTCGGGCTCCCACGTCCCCCCGGCGTGCTCGACGGCGCGCGCCAGCAGCCAGTCCGCCACCACCGGGTTCTTGGGCAGCAGCGACCCGTGCAGGTAGGTGCCGATGACGTGGTGGACGCGGGCGCCCTCTGTCCCGTCCCTCCCGTTGTTGCCGTCTCCCACGCGCACGGTGCCCAAGGGCCTGGCCCCGGGCCCCAGGGTGGTCAGCCCGGAGTGGTTCTCATAGCCCACCACGTCCCCGAAGTCCTCAGTAGCCAGGGTGATGTTGCCGATGAGCCGACTCTGCCCTGCACGGGTCTCGGCGTCGATGAGGCCGATGCCCGGAATCTGGGAGCCCTCACCGGTAAGGAACCGGTGCCCGAGGAGCTGGTAGAGGCCGCAGATCGCCAGCACGGGCACGCCGTCAGCCGCCCAGGCCCGCAGGGTGGGGCCTGAGCGGGCCAGGTCCTCCTTGATGCGTTCCTGGCCGGAGTCCTGCCCGCCCCCGCCTACTAGCAGGTCCACGTGCGACGGCAGCTCGTCGCCGACGTCGTAGGAGGACAGCTCGACGTCGTAGCCGTGCCACTGCGCCCGGCGGGCCAGGACCAGCGTGTTGCCCCAGTCGCCGTAGATGTTCATGTCCCGGGGGTAGAGCTGGACCAGGCGCAGGCGCCCACGGGCGGGAGCCTCGGTGGTGTGCTCGTAGAGGCGGGTGCCGACGGTACTCATGACATGACCTCCTCGACGTCGGTGAGCTCGCCCAGGATGGCGCGCAGGGACAGCATGGCGGTGTAGGTGGTGAAGATCCGCACGGGTCGGTCGGCCTGGGAGGCCGCCTGGCGCATGCGGGCCACGGCCTGGCGCAGGTCGGGCTCCACCACCTCCACGGCGACCTCGTCGTAGCGCAGGCGCAGGGCCATGTCCCAGGCCCGCACGCCGGTGACGACCGCCACCCCGCCGGGGCGCAGCACGTCGAGCTCCACGTCCCACAGCCAGGACATGTCGCGGCCGTCGGCGTACTCGTCGTTGATGGCGATCATGACCACCTCGCCGTCGTGCGCCTGGGCCGCGGCGGAGAGCAGCCCCATGCGGAAGCCGGCGGGGTTCTTGACCAGGGACAGCTGGACGGGGCGTCCGTCCAGGGTGAGGACCTCGCCGCGACCGAAGGCGGCCTCCACCCGGCCCAGGGTGGTCAGCAGGCCCGTCAGGTCGGCGTCGTCCCCGAGCACCTCCAGGACCACCTCCAGGGCGGCACAGGCGTTGAGAAGGTTGTGCACGCCGGGGATGGTGAAGGTGACTTCGTGGTCCGCTCCATCCACCCGGACGGTGGCACGCTGCCCCGTGATGGCCTCCAGCGTGACCCGGGGGGCGACAGGCGTCCCGGCTGTTCTGGCGGCCCCGTCCTCGCTCGCAGCGGCGCCGTTGGCGGACCCGTGGGTCGCGGTGCCGACCCCTTGGGCGGGTCCCGGTGCCAGCCCGGTACGCAGGTCGTCGTCGGACAGGAACAGGTGGCGCAACCCGGCGCCAGCGCCGAAGGCTGCGGTACGGGCTGTGACCGGCTCCAGGAAGGCGGGGGAGGACAGTCTGGGGTCGTCGGCGTTGACCACCACCACCTCACGCGTGGCCGAGGCGATCTGGGCCAGGAGCGAGGCGGTGTAGTCGATCTCCCCGAAACGGTCCAGCTGGTCGCGCATGACGTTGAGCAGGAGGCAGGCCCGCGGCCGTACCTGGGCGACGAAGTGGACGGCGTGAGCCTCGTCGAGCTCCAGGACGGCGATGTCGGCGTCCAGGCGGCCGGCCGCGTCCACCTCGGTGAGCAGGGCCGCGAGCACGCCACGCACGAAGTTGGAGCCCGTCCGGTTGGTAAAGACTTTCAGCCCCTGCTCGCGCAGGAGCTGGACCACCATCTTGGTGGTCGTGGTCTTCCCGTTGGTGCCGGAGACCACGACGACGCCGTAGGGCAGGCGGCCCAGGGTGCGGGCCAGGAATCCCGGGTCCGTGCGCTCCATGACGAGTCCGGGGAAGGCAGTACCGCCGCGGCCGCCGCCACGTAGCCGGGCCGCCAGCCGGGCCGCGTGCCCGAGCGTGACCGTAAGTCGTGAACGCATGAGGCTCCTGGAGGTCTGGGATAGCAGGTGGTAGCAGACGCAGTGCCCGTCCGGGGCACTGAGACGTGCAGGTCCGCACGGTGCCTGGGACAGGGTGGGTGCACGGACCTGGCACCCCTGGCACCGTGGTGGTACGGCCAGGCTGCCGCGACCCGCGCCAGTCTAGGGCAGACCCGGTAGTGATGGCGTGGCTGTCTGCTCACGGTCAGGGTCGAGGTGTGGCGCCACGCCGCGGGGCTGCACGCCGCGGGGCTGTACGCTGGCGGTGCCGTTGGTGACGAGTGGGGTCCCCGGTATGGCCGGGGTACCGGGGCGGCTCAGCGGGTCGGTGCCGACCGGGCGGGTGCGACGACGCGCAGTGCCCCGGGCTCGACGGTGGCTCTCAGGGTGCGGGTCGGCTCGGTGGTGTCGCCGTCCAGCTCGAAGGCCACGGGTTCCACGGTCTCGATGGTGATCCGCCTGGCCTGGGCGAAGGTGAATCCCTTCACGTTCTGCCCGGTGTACTGGCCGGTGAGGGACTGTGCCCCCAGCCTGGCCCAGTCAGTGACCCTGTCGGGGTTGGCTAGCAGCAGGTCTACGTACCCGTCATCAGGCTGGGCGTCGGGAAACAGGGCGATCCCTCCCGTGATTGTCCCCACGTTACCTACCAGGGCCATGACTGCCTGCTGCTGGGTGGGCTCGCCGTCGTCGAGGGTCACGGTGGCGGTAAACGGGGCGGGGAAGGCGTTGTGGACCGCTGCCAGCGCATATGCCCCGGAGCGGATGACTCTCTTGAGGTGCTCGTCCACGTCCCCCATGATCCGCGCATCCAGGCCCACGCCTGCCATGACTACGAAGCGCTGCGCCCCGCCGTCGTGTCGGCAGTGCACGACGTCGATCGGACGGGGCTGGCCGTGCAGAGCCAGCTGCAGGGCCTGGTCGGTGTCCAGGGGGACGGCGAGGTTGCGGGCCAAGAGGTTGCCGGTACCTGCGGGGATGAGCGCCATGGGTGGTGGTGCTGCCGCCTCCGCGAGCTCGGCGCTGACGGCCCGTACGGTGCCGTCACCCCCGGCCACCATGACCAGGTCCACCCCGGCGTCCAGCGCGCGGCGGGTCATCTCCCGGCCGGGGTCGTCGGGGCTGGTCTCCAGCCACAGGGTGGGCAGCCACCCTGCGTTGAGCACGTCGGCCTCCACACGGCGACGCAGCAGGGACAGGTCGTCAAACTTGGTGGGGTTGTAGATGAGGGCGGCACGCTTGCCGGTGCTGCCCCGAGGCAGGCCCCGGCGCGCCCAGGCGGCCACGATGGAGTCGATACCTCCCGCCCACAGCGCTGTGTTGGCTACTGTCGCCCCCAGGAGGAACCCGCCGACGACGTCGGAGGCGGTGGCCAGTCCCATGACCCACTGCCCGGCGGCAGCCAGGCAGACTACCGTGTAGCCCACGACGGTACCGACCAGTACCCTGGACGAGCCCCGCCGGTGTGCCCGTGCGAGGGTGACCAGGACCCAGGCGCCCAGGGTGGTGGCCGTGACGTGGCCTGCCGGGTAGGCGCCGCCGAGGGCGGAGATCGAGTCGGCGAAGAACGACGCCGGGGCGGGGCGGTCCAGGCGCCAGGCAATGACCTGCTGGAGAGGGATGCCCAGGGCGGCCACCCCCAGGGCCAGGCTGAGGCGCCTCATCCGGTTCTTGTAGGACACAAGACCGAGGACCGTGGTGCCGATGAGCACGGCGACCGGGTGCGTGACCAGGGCGAGGGCCTCGGCGACCTGTCCGACAGCCGAGCGTGAGCCGATGTCCGGGGGGTGGAGGGCCTGGTCCAGGCCGGTGAGCGCTGCGGAGTGCAGAAGGCGGGTCCACGCGAGGAAGGCCAGGGCAAAGCCGATAGCGAGGACGCTCTCCAGGCGGCCGCGGGTGGGGCTGATGCTGGGGCCGGGTCCGCTCAGGTGCTGCTCCTGGCTACGGGACCGGTGGCGTGCCTGCTCCGAGGGCCTGCTGGCCACAGCAACCTCCTGGGACTCGCCGAGAGAAGATTCTACGAGCAGCACCTTAGCGGCGGTGGCGGCTGGGGAGAAGAGGGCGCGGGGTGGGTGGGGGGCGGCTCGCCCGGCGAGGCGAGCACACCGTGCTGCTTGTGGTCAGTAGCGTGGCCATGGCCCTGGCCTACGACGCTGTCCGGTCACACGTGAGGTGAACGACGCTGCCAGGCGTCTGGTGGGGTGTCCGGGTCGACGGCGAACCGGGCGTCGTCAGAGAGTGTCAGGGTGAGAGCGGCGTTCCTGACGCGCTCCAGGTGGATCAGCACCTCGCTGGTCTGCCACACCAGGTCCACAAGGACGACTTCCTGGGTGTGGCGAGGGGCGGGGTGCAGCATCATGGAGTGGACGTGGTACTCCTCCCGCTGCGGCATGACCAGGTTGTCGTCCACGACCTGGTGGTGCTTGATCCGCTGGAGGACCTTGCCGAAGCAGAACACGCGGTGGCGCTCCTCCTCGGGCGTGTCCTGCCACTGCACGGCCCGGTCCGGGTCGTGTGCCCACTCCTGGAGAAGCACCTCGATCTCCATGAGTACCCTGGCGACGTCGTTGATGGTCTACTGGTCGTCGGCGAGCACTCCTTCGGTGCCCCTGAGGGCCTCCCTGCTCGCGCGGTCAAGGAGGACGTCGAGGGCCTGGCTCGGTGTCTCACGGGCGAGGAAGGTAAGCAGGCTGGTGATGGTGTCGATCCCGGGCAGGAGCAGTGGCATGCGTGTGTGGAGCTGGAGCAGCCTTGCTGAGTGTGCCTGGTGGGTGCGCAGCAGGGCACCTGCCGTTGAGGAGGCGCCTACGGCACGTAGGACGGCCTCGTAAGACTCCGTCACTGTCATGACTCACCCAGCCAGGCTACAGGTAGGTGTCTAGAAGGCGGCAGGCCTGCCCGGACTCCGCGCGTCATCGCTTGGGTCGTCTAGCCTCGCCAGAGGTCGAGGGACTCCCAGTTGCTGGGGGCTCCCAGTGACGCGGTTGTCAGGGCGTGCGAGGTCGGGAACTGCCGCATCAGTGCGGCCAGGTGCCTCGGCCAGTCAGCACCCGGGTCGATGGAGCGCAGTAGGTAGGCGATGACGGCGAGGGCGTTGTAGGTCCCGAAGACCCCTTTCGCTGTCGGGTTGTCCCGCAGGTGGTCGAGGACTGGGATCTGCCCGGCCTTGGGGCGGGCTGGTGCGTGCTGGAGTTTCCTGTTGAACAGTCGGGAGTGGTGGGCCGCGACGTTGCGGACGTAGTTCAGGCTCGCGAGCCAGCTGGTCATGACCTTCTTCGTGGGAACTCCGAGCGCCAGGGCGATCTCCTCAGCGTCCTGCTGGCGCATGCCCCGGTAGAGGAGGGACAGGTGACCCAGCTCGAGGATCTCGGTCAGCGCCCAGACCGGCATCCGGTTGTCGTACTTCTGCTGGAAGTGCTTGACGAACTGCTCGTCGGAACTGCTCTTCCTCTCGTTGACCCGCTGGAGCCACTGCACGTGCCTGCTCGGTGCGGGGTCCCGGACGTCGGTGCCCTCGGCGGTGAAGGCCTTGGTGAAACAGTCCGGGTCCTCGTAGGCGAAGGGCGACCTCCTACCGAGCACGTAGCCGATCTGCATGCGGATGGCGACCTCAATGCGCTCGACGCCGTCCATGACGAGCATGCGCAGACGCCGGTCGATCTGCTCGTCGACGGACAGCCACGGCTTCGCGTACTCCGCCATGGTCCTCCCTGGGACAAGGAAAATCAGCCCGCGCCTGGCGGCAACGGGCTGATCATGATGGCACCAGTATACCTCTACCCCCGCGCACGCGGGGCTGGCCGGGCCGTGGCCCGGTTCGCGATCCTGCGCTTGCCTCTACCCCCGCGCACGCGGGGCTGGCCAGGCCGCCGACCCGGACAGCCCCTACCCCAGCCCTCTACCCCCGCGCACGCGGGGCTGGCCTGTCCCCGGCTACCGTCCTGGAGTGGATCCGGCCTCTACCCCCGCGCACGCGGGGCTGGCCAGGCCGCCGACCCGGACAGCCCCTACCCCAGCCCTCTACCCCCGCGCACGCGGGGCTGGCTTTGGTACCACCGGTGTGCCCTACTGCGCGATGCCTCTACCCCCGCGCACGCGGGGCTGGCGTAGGCGGATCCCTTCCTCCGGTGTTGTGCCAACCTCTACCCCCGCGCACGCGGGGCTGGCCCGAGACAGCAAAACCGCCGCCGGTTAGCCATCCCTCTACCCCCGCGCACGCGGGGCTGGCCAGACGTCGGGCACACTATCGGCACCGCCTGGACCTCTACCCCCGCGCACGCGGGGCTGGCTTTCTAGATCCAGAGGAGGATGGTAGGCGTGTGCCTCTACCCCCGCGCACGCGGGGCTGGCGAACGCCTACGGGCCGCGACAGACCACAGCGGCCCTCTACCCCCGCGCACGCGGGGCTGGCGTCGTGTCCATGGTGCGTTCCTCCCGGTCCGAGCCTCTACCCCCGCGCACGCGGGGCTGGCACTTGCGAACCACTGTTATGACGCGGATCCGGTGCGACGGTGAGGCCGTTTTGCATTCACCGCCAACCCTGTCGCGCCTGCGGGCACCATCCAGGTGTGGTTGAGCACTACCGGTCCAGGAACGGTGTCCCGAAAACGTACCGTCACGTGCCGCGCCACGTCGGGCTCGTGCACGTCGCTTCCTACCTCGGGCCTGGCCTCAGAATGCAGGCCAGCCCAGCAGACCCGGGTCCTGAGACTAGCAGCGAGATCACTCAGGCTGCGCTCCACGGCGTCACGGGTGGCCGTCACCGGAACCACTGACGTCCACTCGTGGGACGGCTGGGTCGCTGCGCGCACGACACGAGGGAGAGAGGACAGCGCGCGCGGCTCGGTGGGTCGCGCCTCCACGACACCGCTGCGGACAGCGAGCTGGAGCGGGCGCGGGACCGACGTCGCCCAGACCGCGACTCCTCGGAGTACCGGGACCTCCCGCTGCCCACTACCGGAGACCCACCCGAACAGTGGCAGCACTGAAACCAACTCTGGGACCTGCTCCCGGATCTGGTCAACGACCATGGCGGCGTCGGCTGCGTACACCGCCACTCCCCCCAGGCGACCGCCGGGGAACCGGTAGAGCGCAGCGTCTACTGGGTTTCCCCTAGGACGCCCTGCTGCCCACGTGCCTTCCTCGGAGCAGTACAGCCGATACCCCCACGTGGGGCGCACGTCAAGCCCAGGATGGGTGCCGGTGACGCGGCTCTGGCGCCTGCGCTCCTCCCTGGCGTCAAGCGCAGCCAGGTACTCCATAGTGGCCACGCGCAGCCTGAGCGGACCGTCCTCGTCCGGTTCCCACCGGTCGTGGTTGCCGGGCGCCTTGTCGTCGCCAGCAACGACGTCAAGCAGCACCGGTGATGTTGGACGTCCCAGGTAGGTGACGGCGCGAGCCACTGCGGTCAACGTACCCAGGTCAGCGCCTGCGACAGGAGCGTCCTCGAAGAACCACCGCACGACGTCGTCGTGGCCATGGCCTACTAGCATCCCCCGCTCCGAGTCCTTCTCACTCTTCTCGCCGAATCGCTTGTTCGCGTCCACGATGCCAACAGGCTTCCCTGCATTCTTCCCAGTCCTGCCCAGGCTGACCTCGTTGTTCACAGGTACCCACCGCCGGTACCTCACGTCGCGGGCGCCAGCAGCGGGAGCAGTGACCCGCGGCGGCGCAGCGGCAAAGAACCTCTCGACGACGTCGACCCCGGTGCCCGAGGAGTGGGCCGCCGCTAGCAGGGCTGCCGCCAGCCGTGCCGGGGCCGGTGGCCACTCAGGCCACCCCTCAGCGTCGTGGGCGTTGAACTGCCCCGTGGGGAAGCGTGCCGTCACAGTGAGGCTGGTCATGACTTCTGCCCGTCAACGGCGAGAATGATCTTGCCCAGCGGCGAGTCGTGGCCGATGCGGACGACTCGCGGCCCCTCCCAGCCCACCTCCGCCCCGAGGTCACGGACCAGCCCTGCCAGCTCGTCGACGTCGGGCAGCCGGATCGCCTCAGGCGCCGCGCCGTGCCGCTGCACCTGGACATCCAGCCCGGGCTCGCACAGACGCAGTTCCGTGCCAGCGCGCAGGGAGAGGTTGTGCTGCAGCAGGCTGTACAGCAGGAGGGTCAGCGCGACCGTCAGTACCCGTGCGGGCTCGGGATCAGGAAGGAAACGGAAGGTACGCAGGCCGGTCAGCGAGAAGAAGGCGTGGCTCTCGATGGCACGGTAGGTGAGGTCGTACGGCCCGGGACGGCTCGCGCTGGTAGTCAGGTCGGTGGGGGGAATAGACCCCAGGCCCACCGTTGACAGCTTGTTGCCACCGATCTTGGTGTCCTCACTGACTGCGGCGAACAAGGCGTCAACCTTGGCGGCCGCACGTCGCCGCTCCTTTACCCCCAGCGCCAGGAACTCGGCGGTGAACAGGCGGGCTGAGCGGGAGTCTGCCGGGTTCATCGCGTAGTAGCCGAGATACTTGTCCCTTCCCTCTTCCAGTTCGGAGCCGTTCTTCTTTGTGGAACGAGACTTCTCGTTCGCCTTGTCCGCCGCCTTCTGGGACCGCTTGGTCTGTGAGTGCCACCAGCCGAAGGGGATAGCCGTGGGGAAGCCGGTAAGCAGGGCGGTCGGCTCCTTGCGGCTCGCCTGCTGGATGGCGTCAAAGTCCACCCCCGCCTCAATGAGCTCGTCATGCGCCAGCCGCCACGTGGCGTCAGCCTGACGGTGGGAGAGCTCTACCGAAGTGGTCAGCACCGTGCCCTCGTCATCGACAAAGACGACCAGTGGGAAACCCAGGTAGTCAGCGAGCGACCCCTCTCCGAAGGGCCCGGCGAGCAGTGCCTCGCACCGGGAGACCACCGAGCCCCAGGAGTCGATGGTAGCCATGGTCTCGCCATGTGAGCCGTTCTCCTCTGGGCCACGGAAGATGCCGACTTCCTCACCTTTCTGGCGAATAGTCCCAGCGGGCGGCGTCACAGTATGCCCGGTGAGGGACTCATAGCCTCCGGTCAGAGTGATCCCAGCGACGCTGGTATCTGCGGCCAGTTCTGCAACCAGGTGACGGAACTCGTCCGCGCTGACCTTGGTGGCGGCCGTGGTGGGATCGGCAGATGGAGTAGTCATGGTCTCGCCCTCCTCTGAGGCTCAGCGTGCGTGTATGGACAGGTGGGTACGCGGGGTGCGGGTGCCGGGGTGAGCGGCAGGCCAGCCCGGTCAGCAGGCAGGTCGGGACGCGGGTGCGGGTGCTGCCTGGGGCCAGGTCGTCACCTCATAGGACTAGGGGCATGCCGTAGCCAAAGCTCTTGCCCCGGCCGAGCCCCCGGGTGAAGGCTGTGCAGTCGGCCGTGAGCCCGGTGACCGTGGCGGTGAGGTCCCGCACCGTGAAGGACCTCGCGCCGGGCCGCCCGACCTTCCATCGAGGCGACACGACGAGGTCGTCAGCCTTGATGCCGTGGCGGTGCAGTAGCGCCTGGCACCAGCTCTCAGCCTCCTCGTCGCGGACCGGGCGGGCGTGGGTGCGCCCGCCAGAGTCCTCGTGCCGCTTCTCCGCCACGAGTCGGACCGTGAAGCGCTGTCCCACCGCAAGGTCCTCAGGCCCCTCGACCGCTACGGCGCCAGTGATCGTGAGCGGGGCCCGGTAGCGGATCGCCACCTTGCCGCTCTGCCCGCCGTGCTCGGTGGGCAGGGACACCCGGTACAGGATGCCGAGGTCTGCCCGGATCGCGCGGGAGGCTCCCGCGAGGTCAGGCAGGGGTGACATGGCCAGGCGGTGGACGCCGTCGGGGGAGCCGAGTGATGGCAGGGCGTCGGCAAGAGCGTGGGTGATCACCTGGTCAGGCACGGTCTGCTCCTTGTGTGGCCGTTGGCGTGGTCCTCGTGGACGACGGTTCAGGTCGCGAGTACGTCAGGAAGCTGATCTTCGCGGAGCCCTCGGTGGAGCGGATCTGGGAGGTCCATCTGGGCCAGGAAAGGTTCTCCGGCGGGCTCTCATGGATGGCGACGACGGCCTCGATGTCCAGCGGGACAGGGTTGAGGACCCAGGAGAAGGCTTTGCCTGAGCTGTTTGCCGCCTCGGGCTCGGAACGGTCAGGTCTGCCAGTGACGGCGTGCTGCCGGGGCTGGAGGAGGAGCTGGCCGCAGAAGGCCAGGAGGTCCACCAGGGGGAGGACGTCGCATTCCTCGGATCCGCTGGTCAGCCGGGGAGTCGGCTGGTTGGCGGAGAAGCGCAGACCAGGCTTGGCCTGGGCAAGGGTGGTCTCGCCGTCCAGCAGGCGGCGGATCTCGGTGGTGGCACGGGAGTGTGCCTGCTCAGCCGTCCTGGCTCCTAGAAGCTCCCAGGTGTCCTGGACCGACTTGGCCGTGTAGCTCCTCCCGCTGAGCAGCGTGAGGTCGGCTGCCCGCACCGGAAGGTCCGCCTTCTTGCCGGGAGACCCAGCGGCAGCAGACATGTCGACTCCCTGGAGGACACCAGCGGCCACCAGGGCGCCCCGCTGGACGCTCTCTTTCCAGGCGTTTGTGGACATCCTGTTTGCCGCGGAGCGCGGCGGCACGGTCGTCGTGATTGACCACAGCGCCCGGCGCTCAAGGTCCCAGGTGGTTTCCACCAGGGCGTTCCCGGCCGTCTCGGCAAGCCGGGAGGGCCCGCCCTGCAGGCGGATCACAGGGACCTTCCACGTGCCCACGAAGTGCACGGTACTTCCGGGAAGCAGCGAGGTGAGGCCCCAGGCTGCCAGCACGTGGTCGGCCCGACGGCCTGAGAAGGCCGCCAGCACGTGGTCGACCCAGTCCTGTCCGTCCTGGTCCTGGGCGGAACCATGAGTCCTACCGGGTGCAGGGCTCTCGGTGGTCTCAGCGGTCATCAGCCTGCTCCCTCCTGGACGCGCTGGGGTCTTGTGTGTCGTGCCGTGGAGCCGCGTGCGCGGCAGTGTCGCTCTGCTCCCTCCTGGAGACCTCCCAGTCCGCAAGCCGGAGCACAGCCTCGGCCAGGGCGAGGCTGTAGGGACCGTACCGGGCGCTGAGACGGTGAACGGCAGTGACCTGGCGCCTCCACCGGGTGGAGCCAGGATCCTGGTAGGGCTCGTGCGCGACCGGGCCCGCGCCGCTGCGGGTCCCGGAGTCCGGGTACACCGGGCCGGGGCCCCGGAAGAACCCGTGGTGGGTGAGGATCAGGTGGCGCACCAGGTCGGCGTCATGGGGGGTGGCTCTTCCGGCCTGGATCGCCACGTCCAGCAGGCGTGTCGAGGCGGCCTCGTGCCGCCACGCATCGGGTACGCCCGCCAGCCGGGTGGAGCGCCTCCACAGTCGACGGGGAAGCGCGGACTTGGCGAGCGGCCTGGTTGGTTGCGAGTCGGCGGGAACCAGCCAGCCGTCCATGTCCTCCCGCATGGCCAGGGCGGCTTGAAAGGACTCTGACGCTCCCTTTCCCTCGTCGTGCCAGCGTCCGGCCAGGGCGACGTCCTCCACGACCTCTGGAGGCAGGCCGATGGCACGTGCCCACCGCTCTGCCAGGGCTCCGACCGCCTCGTTATGGCCAGCCAGTGCGACAGCCCGGGGGCGTGGCTCCTTCTCAGGTGGGCGTATGAGGGAGATCCTCAGCCACGGGTGGTCGAGGCTCTTGCCCAGCACCTCGGTCTCCAGGAGCCACCCCGGGGGTGTCTTCAGCTCATCTGCGAGCTCGGGCAGCACCTCGGCCCTGGCCTGCTCGACAGCGGTGGAGTGGTCAGGGAGACGTCCAGCCTGTCCCGCGAGGTCAGCGAGGACCACGGAGGGGCTGGCGGCCGTCGTCGGTCCGGTGACCTCGGATCCTGCCCGCCTGGCCAGCTGTTCCAGCCGCATGCTGACCTCCTCAAGGGTGGCCTGAGGCAGGAGGTGACGTTGGGACAGGTCCAGTTTCTTGTCGGTGCTGCCCACGCCGAGCGCCTTGGGAGCAGCGTTCGCGTCGATGACCACGACGCTGCCAGAGGTGACGAAGCGGGCATCCTGGGTGCCGTGGAGCACACGGGGGGAGGATGAGGCCGGATCCAGGAGGACGAAGGGCGACGTCCCGAGCTCGCCCACCAGGTCGGGCAGGTCGGCAAGACGGATGGTCCACCCCTCGGCACGCAGGTCCGGCGGCGCGAGCTCCAGGTCCTCCAGCAGCGCCTCTCCCTCCGGCTTGTCCATGAGGGCGACGCCATGGCGCACAACCACCGTCACCTCGGCGCGGGGGTCGGCGATCTCGTGGATCCACGGAGCCACCGGAGGGTCGTTGCGTGAGCCCGCGGTGCGCAGGTACGCGGCCAGGACGGAGGGGGGCAGGAGGGTGGGCACCTGCTGGGGGCGGCGCAGCGCGGCGGGATCCGGCGCCTGCCTCAGCAGGGTGGCCACCTCGCCGAGCGTGCCCGCGTCCTTGATGGCGTCGATGACGGCCTCGGCGGCGGCACCGTGGACGGGGTCGGGTTTTCCTGGTGTATGGACGATGGTCACTGACCCGTCCTCGCGGGCGCCGACCCGGTTGACACGGCCGAGGCGCTGGATGAGGGAGTCGGCGCTGCAGGCCTCGGTCACCAGGTGGGTGAGGTCCAGGTCCGCGCCGACCTCGAGCGTGGAGGTCGCGACGATGACGGTGGGTGGCGCCTGCTCCCGGCGTCGGCTGCCGGTCCGGTAGGGGGCGAGCCGCTCGGTGACCTGCCCGGTCAGGCGCTCGGGCATGCCCCCGATGAGCAGTTCCAGGTCGACGTCATGCTCGGCGTGGGACGTGCTCGGCGCGGTCCGCGTCTTCTTGTCCGGTGCTGCTGTGCCTAGTGTCCTGCCCAGCGTGGTCCGCACTTTCTTCGCGGTGGCAACCGTGGTGCAGAAGACGACGACAGACTGCCCCGTGGTCAGGCTGGGAACCAGCTGCCTGGCTGCATCGGCCAGGCCGTCGGCGCTGCTCCCCTTCTCAGCCCGCAACGTCACGGGCACGGCTGCGCGTGCGGCCCTGCGACGTGCCAGGCCCGGGTCGCGCCGCTCCTCCTCGCCCGCGTCCCAGGTGAGGACGTCATGACCTGCTGCTGCCGCAGCGCTGGCGGGGGCGGAGGAGCCCGGGGTAGCAGTCATGGCCATGACCTGCAGGCCGGGGACGGTCCCGCTGAACCGCCCCTCGAGCGCCGACTCGTGGGTGCGCAGGACGTCCAGGGTGGCCTGGGCCTGTGAGGCGAGGTGTGCCTCATCAAGCACCCACCAGGAGTCGGCCCCCGTCAGGGCGGCGTCAATGCTGCGGCGTCGGGGTGGGAGCTGGTAGCCCCGGAACAGCAGGCGGGAGCACAGCATGTCAAGAGTGCCCACGACGATCGCCGGGCGGCTGGGGTAGCGGGTGTGCTCGGTGGGGCCGTTCTCAGGGCCGAGACCGCCCCGCAGGCGGCGCACCTCCAGTACCGGCTCCCGGGGCTCCAGGCTGAGCCCGTTGCGCAAGGAGGCGGCCATCTCTGCCAGTGCGCCCGTGGTCGCCGCGTTAACGAGCTCTGCGAGTTCCTCGGCACAGCGGGCGGTGTCATCGACGATCACGCGACGCACGGTCGCCACGTGCAGGCGCAGGGCAACCTTTCGAGGGCGCTGTTGCGTCCGTGCCGAGGCGGCGTCGGCCGCGAGGGCGTACAGCCACCCTACGAGGGCGGCAGCGGTCTTTCCCGTGCCGGTGGGGACGTCAAGAGTCGTGGGGACGTCGCCCGTGACGAGGCGTGCCGCGAGACGCGCCTGGTACTCCCGGGGCGCATGGCCCGTGGCTGCGTGAAAGACGTCGGAGAACGCGGGAACGGCCACTGCACACCTTCTTGCAGATTAACATTGGAACGTTGAGTAAACCCCCGATCACTCGGGGCGAGGGCTCGGACGTGACCATGTGGAACATGGGAACCCCTCAACCCGCACCTACTTGATCGTCTGATCGGTGCTGCTGTGCGGCTAGTTCCTAACATAGCAGCGGTCTCGTTGCAGATATACGTACAATAAATAACGTATTTATTGGGTGATGGTGTGTCGACTCGTGGTCCTGGCTGACGGACCAGGCATGCGTCAGATGCATTGCACTGCGCATTGCACTGCGCATTGCACTGACGCCCTGCGACCATGCATGGCCTCACCTGCGTGACCGAGAGGGGTGACTGACCCGACCAAAGCGAGTCTGATAAGCGGACCAAAGTGAGTCTGGTAGTCCGACCAAAGTGATTCGGTTGGGGGTTGCCGGCTTTCGCTCGGGAGCCTGGAGCCTACGATTGGAGCATGGCCGCGCCGTCCTCGCACTATGCCCGCCTCGTCGACCGTCGGCTGGGCGCGCTGCTGGGCGGTCTTGCGGCGATCAGCATTGAGGGCGCACGTGGTGTGGGCAAGACCTGGACCGCTAGGCAGCACGGGCGGACCTTCGTGGCTATCGACGACCCCGATGAGCGTGAGCAGCTGGCCCGCCTGGGGGCACGGTTCGTCGAGGGGCTTGAGCCGCCAGTGGTCCTTGACGAGTGGCAGCGTCTGCCTGAGGTCTGGGACCGCGTGCGCCGGGCAGTCGACAGCGACCTGACTCCCGGCCGCTTCATCCTGACCGGCTTGGCGTCACCCGCCACATCGCCTGTCCACACCGGCGCCGGGCGCATCCTCACCCTCCGGATGCGCCCGCTCAGCCTGGCGGAGCGGGCGCTGGACGAGCCCACGGTCTCGCTGGCTGCACTGCTGGTCGGTGAGGGGAGGGCTGCCGTTGAGGGCAGGACCGCTGTCGGCCTTGAGCGCTATGTCGAGGAGATCCTGCGCTCCGGTTTCCCGGGGATCCGAGATCTGCCGCGGGCGGCACGAGAGGCTCAGCTTGACGCCTATATTGAGCAGACCGTCCGGCACGACCTTGCTGAGGAGTCCCTTCGGCCTGCTCGCGCTACCCGGCGCACACGTGCCGCTCGCCGTGCCCGCACCCTCCTGGACTGGTTACGAGCCTACGCCGCCGCGGTGTCCACCCCCACTACCTACGACAGCCTTAGCAGGAACACGTCCCGGGTACTGGGCAGTGTTCCCGCTCAGTCCACGACCCGTCAGTACCGGGACCTTCTGGAAGCCATGTGGATCCTCGACCCGGTGCCGGGGTGGACGCCGGGCCAGGGCGGGCTGGCCCGGGTCAACCGGAGTGACAAGCACCACCTGTGCGATCCTGCGCTGGCCGCTCGGCTTCTCAACATCGGAAGCGCCGGCTTGCTCGGCGTGGGCTACAAGGTGCAGGACGTCCCCTCAGGTGTTCCCAGGCGCCAGCGGCTGCTCGGCCCTCTCTACGAGTCCCTGGTGACCCAGAGCATCCAGGTCTATGCGAGCCTGGCCGACGCCAAGGTCAGCCACCTGCGCACCAAGGGAGGGGCGCAGGAGGTCGACCTTATCGTTGAGGGGCCCGACCGGCGCGTCGTCGCCATTGAGGTCAAGGCCACTGCTGCCCCCCGCAGTGGGGACACCAGGCACCTGTTGTGGCTGCGTGAACGCCTGGGGCCGACGCTGGCCGACGCCGTGGTCATCACCACGGGTACCTATGCTTATCGGGACGAGGACGGTGTCGCCGTTGTCCCTGCCGCGCTGCTGGGTCCGTGAGAGGGGGTGTGGCTCTGGGAGTGCTGGCGCTGCTCTCCCGGGCCTGTGAGGAAGGCTGCTGAGGCTCGATGGGGTAGAGCGGCCCCCAGAGGCTCTGGCCAGGACAGGCGGGTACGGGGTGCGGGTGCCCGGCAGCGGGGTGGCCAGGACGGTTAGTGGCTCTGCCTGGCTGCCGACATGGTGATTGCCCAGGCCAGCGTGCGCTTCCGCGACGCCATCGAGCACGCGCTGTGCTTCGGCTGGGTCGACAGCAAGGCCGTGAGGCGCGACCGCGACAGCTGCTACCTGAAGTTCCACCAGCGCAGCCCCAGGAGCAGCTGGGGGCGGGCCAGCAGGCGCTGGCCCGCTTCTCGGCCTTCCCCTCGTCCTCACCACGACTCATCCTGCTGTGGATGTCCAGCGCAAAGAAGCTGGAGACACGTCAGCGCCGGATCACCAGGACCGTCGAGCTGGCGGCACACAACATCCGCGCCAACCACCCCAGCCATAGGTCGTGAGGCGGTGTCATCCCAGCGTGCGTTGTGCCATCCTGGCTCACGTGGATCGGGCTGAGGCGAACGACGTCGTAGGGGCCTGGAGCTGTGTCAGCCAGGAGCGACAGAATTCGGCGGCGCTTGCATCGCGTGAGACAGGCTGTCACCGTTCTAGCGCGGCTCACATCGCCATAACGCATATACCCGTCGTCCTCCCCCGCCTCCCCCGCGCCCTGGTGTCCGTCACGCCGGGGCGGGACCGCCGTGTCACTTGCCGAGCTCCTCGCTGGCGATGGCACGGTGTCCGTCAAGGGCAGGACGCTATCGTCCCTGCCGCACTCTGGTGCCGTGTTCCTAGCGGCTGCCTGCTGGAGCCTGGGCCTGAGCCGTGACTTCTTCCCGCGTAGTTCCAACGAAAAAGGGCCGCCGCCCGGCTGGCGGTGGCCCTGGTGGTCGGGGTGGCGGGATTTGAACCCACGACCTCTTCGTCCCGAACGAAGCGCGCTACCAAGCTGCGCCACACCCCGAGTGCGGCGGGGACAACTATAGCGGTGCGTCTGGTACGGACGGAAATCAGGTGTCCTGAGTGCTCGGTCACGTGATCTGGCTGTGGGGCCGGGGCGGGCTGGTGGTCGTCTCTATCCGGTGCCCAGCCCCACTGCTGCCGACCTGGCACGGCAGCCCGGCTGCTGCCGCACGCCGTCGGCCGCTCACCGCGTTCGCAGTCGGTGAATTATCTGGGGTGGGCCTGGTTTTCCTCTGGCGGCTGTGGCTAGCGTGTGCTCACGCCAGTGCAGCCCACTGGCAGACCACTGACGCAAAGGAACCACGATGTCGGTTACCCCCTCGCTGAACTCGCCACTGACACCTCTGTCGGCTGCGGCTCAGATGCAGGTTGCCGCTTCCTGCGTCATGTGTTGTCCGTGCGCGTCGTGTATGTGAGGTGCCTGTCCGCCGGAGCGGGTGCGGGATAGCGCTGCTGCGCGCCCCTGCCAGGTACGCCCGAAGGCGTGCCCGAGCCCAGGGTGGGACAGGGCGATGTCATCTACGGCGTCCTTCGCGCGCGGCCTCCTGCTTCTAGCCGTCACACTCTGCTCTGGCTAGCAGAGTAAGGAGGACGGGCCTGCGCCTGCGGGCGGGACTCAGCCGGATGCGGCTCCTGCCGCTTACCAGAGTGACTGTCGTGCATCCGGCTGGCCTTCTTGCGGGACGAAGGAGCCGAGGGGCGCCACAGCCGCCCAGGGCGCCAGACGTGCCTACGTCCCTGCGACGTCGACCCGCTCCGCCTCCTCCCTGCACGTCTCTGTTGCCTGCCCAGCCCGGGACCTTACCCACACCACGCGTCACTGTATTCACCACCAGAAAGGAACCACTATGTCCACGCTCTTCCTTGTCGAGCTCACGCCCTCGTCGGCCCTGGCTGGCAGCGACGGCTCGGCCCAGACCCGCCCGGACGTCTCCGGGCTGCTCAGCCGCCTCTCCCAGGAGGCTCCCGCCCACTCGGTGGAGCTGATCGAGGCCCAGGTGACCGCCGACCTGGCCACTGTCTTCGTCATCCTGGAGGCCGAGGACGCTGCGTCCGCGGCTGCTGCCGCGGCCACCCTGCCCGCCACCGCCTCCGAGCCCGCCCAGGTCCGCCTGGTGGGCGCCGAGCTGGACCAGGTCAAGGCCTCCCGGCCGGAGGCAGGCTACCTGGTGGAATGGGACATCCCGGCAGGTATCGACATGGACACCTACCTCACCCGCAAGGCGGAGAAGTCGCCCCTGTACGCCCAGGTGCCGGAGGTCAGCTTCCTGCGCACCTACGTGCGTGAGGACATGGAGAAGTGCCTGTGCCTCTACAACGCTCCGGACGAGGACGCCGTCCGTCGGGCACGTGATGCCGTGTCCACCCCGATTGACCGCCTGCACGCCCTAGAGAAGGTCGAGCCCTGACATGACAGCCGCCACCTCTGCTACAGCCACCGTGTCCGCTCCTGCTGACACGGCCTGCTCCGCTCCCACCCCCGGTTCCCCTCTCTGGGCCACGGGCACCGACACCGGGCAGGAGGCTCTGCGCGACGCCGCCGCTCCCTTTGTCCGTGAGGCGGCGGCCCTGGCCAGCCAGGTCGACTCCGGCCAGGCCAGCCCCCGCCCCCTGCTCAGCAGACTGGGCGAGGCGGGGCTGCTTGACCTGGGAGTCCAGGAGCTCCTTGGCGAGGACCCCAGGGCTGCCGACGTGCGCGCACCCGCCTGGCTCATTGCCGCCCTGGCGAGGGAGTGCATGTCGACCGCCTTCGGCCTGTGGGCGCACCGCATGGTCCTGGACTACCTCGCCAGAGGCGTGCGCAGCCAGGCCACGCAGACGGTGCTCGGCGAGCTGCGTGCTGGCAGGCGTCTGGGCAGCACGGCGATGGCCTCCGGTCTCAAGTGGCTGGCGGGGGTGGGGGACCTGGCCGTCCGGGCGGTGCCGGACGGCCAGGGGTGGCGGCTCACCGGGTTTATTCCCTGGGCCTCCAACCTGTGTGACGACTCCGTCGTGGTCCTGCCTGCCAGCACCCCCCAGGGCACGGTTGTGGTCTGGGTGGAGGCCCGGGCGCTGGAGGTCCGGCCTGTGACCGGACTTCTCGCCCTCAACGCCACGGCCTCAGGCACGATCCGCCTGCACGACGTCGCGGTGGGTCCCAGCCAGGTGGTCAGCACCGAGCTGGCCAGTCTGGCTCAGGGCTTCAAGCCGACAATGCTCATCCTCCAGTCCGCCTTCTGCCTGGGCCTGGCGCAGCGCTCCCTGGAGGAGGCCCGCAGCACCCAGGACCGGAGCGCCAACACGGTCTTCCACGAGGACGTCGCCATACTGGCCCACGAGCTGCAGCGGTTCTGTGAGCGCTGGGAGGCAGCGGCTGCCGACACCGGCAGTGCCAGCATGGCCGAGGTCCTGCGGCTGCGCCTGGAGGCAGCCTCCCTGGCAGGTCGGGCCACCCGGCTGGAGGCCACCCTGGCGGGCGGGCGCGGCTACCAGGAGAGGACCGACGCCTCACGCCGCTTCCGTGAGGCCGCCTTCCTCCCCGTCCAGTCTCCCTCGGAAGGACACCTGCGGTGGGAACTGTCCTCGCTCGCCTGAGACGCGCCCGGGTCCGCTACGGCGACGTGGACGCGCTGAACGACGTCAGCCTCGATCTTGCCGCAGGACGCCAGCTGGCGGTCCTGGGACCCAGTGGTGCGGGGAAGTCGACGCTGCTGCGGCTGCTCACCCGGGAACTGGCCCCCGACTCAGGCAGCATCGAGTGGTCCTCCTCAGGCCTGCGTGAGGGGGTCGTGCGCCAGCAGCCCCTGTTGTTCGACTGGCTGACGATCAGGGAGAACGTCGCCCTGGGGCAGCAGTTCCGAGCCAACCACGTGGACCAGGACCTGGTGGGAGAGCTGATGGACCTGCTGGGGATAACCCCGGTGGCGCACTCCTACCCGGACCAGGTCTCGGGTGGCCAGGCCCAGCGGGCCTCCTTCGCCCGGGCGCTGGCCATCCGTCCCGACCTACTCATCCTGGACGAGCCCTTCAGCGCGCTCGACCCGGCTGCGCGCGCCGACCTCCAGCTGTGGCTGCGCCGAGAGCTGACCGGGCGGGGTCTCAGCAGCGTCCTGGTCACCCATGACCTGGACGAGGCCCTTGTGCTGGCTGACGACATCGTCATGATCGCCGCCGGGCGGGTGACGCGCCGCTGGGCCAACCCGGAGCCCGCCGCCGACCAGGCGGCGGCCCTGCACCACCCGCTGCGGCGCAGCCTGCGCGAGGCCTACGCCTGCCTCGCCCCAGCGACCCAGGACCAGGAGGACCCGAGGACCGCCCAGGCCACCAAGGACCGGGCCGGGGGTCAGGCTGAGGACCAGGCCGGGACGGCTGCGGGCCGGACTGCGGAGAACCACCGTGCGGCGCCGTGACCTGCTGGGAACCGCCGGGCACCTGGCCTCGCTCGGCGTGGTGGCTTCCCTGGCGGGCCGGGGCGCGTGGCAGGCGGCAGGCGCGCCCGGAGACGGCGGTCAGGGACTGCTGGGCCGTCCTCTGAGAGTGGGGTACCTGCCCGTCACCGACGCCGCCGCACTGCTGGTGGCTCACCATCGGGGCCTGTGGGAGGCCGCCGGGGTTGCCTCGGCCCCGCCGGTGCTCTTCCGATCCTGGGACGCCGTGGGCCAGGCGCTCGTCGTCGGTGAGGTGGACGTGGTCCATATGCTGCTGCCCATGGCCCTGCAGCTGCGGCTGGCCCAGGAGGCCCCGGTCCGCGTGGTGGCCTGGGGACACACCAACGGCTCGGCGATGGTGACCTCCACCTCCGTCACCGAGACTGCCCGGCTGGCGGGTCGCAGGCTGGCCGTGCCCTACTGGTGGTCGATCCACTCCGTCCTCTCCCAGCACCTGGTCGCCGCCTGCGGCCTGCGTCCCGTCATCGGGGTCTCACCGGGGCCGCAGGAGGTCGAGCTGGTGGTCATGCCTCCGGCGGAGATGGTCTCCGCCCTGGCCAGCGGGTCGATTGCGGGCATGACGGTGGCTGACCCCTTCGGTGCCGTCGCCGAGCTGGAAGGGGCCGGCCGGGTCCACCGTCTCCTGGGTGACGTGTGGCGTGACCACGCCTGCTGCGGCGTCGTCGTGCGCCAGGAGCTTATCGACACCGCTCCGGACGCGGTCCACGCCCTTCTTGACGGCCTCGTCATGGCACAGGACTGGCTGGAGGCCCACCGCCAGGAGGCCGCCGAGTTGCTGACAGGAGGCGGGTGGCTGCCCCAGTCCCAGACCGCCGTCGCCCGGGCGCTGCAACGCCCTGAGCCCGGTGGGGTGAGTCACCCGGACTGGCACGGGGAGCGTCTGGGCTTCTCTGCCTTTCCGCACCCGTCCTGCACTGAGCAGCTGGTGAGGCTGCTGGGCGACACGGCCGTGGACGGTGACCGCTCCTTCCTTGAGCGTCTGGACCCCGTGCAGGCCCACGACCTTGTTGTCGACGACCGGTTCGTGCGCGCGGCTCTGGAACGTGTCGGGCGCACGGTGCCACCGCGCCGTGAGGAGGTGTCACTATGAGCGTGCTCGCCAGGTCAGGTCGGCGGGTGGGAGCCTGGCGCCCGGTGCTGCCAGCCCTGGGTGTGCTGGCAGCCGTCAGCCTGTGGTGGCTGCTCACCGACGTCCTGCTCGTCAGTCGGCCCCTGGTGGCACAGTTCTCACCTGTGCGCACCCCGGCCGGACTGGGGGAGCTGGCCGGGGACGGCGCGCTCCTGGACGCGGCCTCGGCCAGCGTCTTCAGGCTGGTGGGAGGGCTGACCCTGGCAGTGGTCGTGGGTACCCTCGCGGGACTGGTCACCGGCTCCTGGCGCAGCCTGGACCGTGCCGCCTCGCCCGTGCTGCTGTTCCTGCGGATGGTCTCCCCGCTGTCCTGGGCGCCGGTGGTCATCATCGCCCTGGGCGTCGGCGACCGTCCAGTCGTGGCGCTCGTGGCCGCGGCTGCGGTGTGGCCGGTTCTCAGCGGTGTCGCCGACGGCGTGCGACGCGTGGACCCGGGCCACCTCGCTGTGGCCCGCTCCCTGGGGGCGACGCGTGGGGAGACGCTGCACCGCGTGGTCTGGCCCACCATACGGCCCGCGCTGCTGGCCGGGGTCCGCCAGGCCCTGGGGATCGCCTGGGTAGTCCTGGTTCCTGCCGAGATGCTGGGAGTCAGCAGCGGTCTGGGCTACCAGATCATGAACGCCAAGGACCAGCTCGCCTACCACCACGTCACTGCCCTCATCCTAGTAATCGGGAGCCTGGGCTACCTCGTTGACACCGTTGCCCGCTGGGCGCTGTCCACCCGACGCGATAGACAGGAGAAGAGATGAATCTGGTCGTGGTCTCTGCCGGCCACTCGCCTGCCTCCGGGACGAGCCGCCTGGGGAGGCTCGTGGCCCGCACGGTGTCCGAGTGCGGAGGAGCTGCCGTGGCTGCCGACCATGTCGAGCTGCGTGGCTTCGCCGGGGAGGTGGCCCAGGCCCTGGTCACTGGTACCCTTACCGCCCCGGTGCAGCGGGCCGTGGAGGCGGTAGGAGGCGCCGACGGCGTCGTCCTGCTCACGCCGACGGTCAATGCCTCCTTCTCCGGGCTGCTCAAGTCCTTTCTTGACGTGCTCCCGCGCGATGCCCTGCGGGGCGTCCCGGTGCTGGTGGGGGCCACGGGAGGCACGACGCGCCACACCCTGGTGGTGGACCAGAGCCTGCGGCCCATGCTGGCCAGCCTGCGGGCGGTGGTGCTGCCCACTGCCCTGTTTGTCACGGCCGACCAGTGGCAGGGGCAGCAGCCGGGTGCTGAGCTGCTGGCGCGAGTAGTCTCCGCCGCCGAGGAGCTGGTCCGCTTCCAGGCCGTGGCCCGCCAGCCGGTGTTCTCTTGAGGCGGCGCACGTCCTTGCCCCGGCCCTTGTCCCGGCCGCCCGCGTGTGGTTGACTGCAGATGTGGCTGGTGACACTCTTCCAGGTGGCTTCCTTACCCGCGACCCCCTGCCCTTGGAGGGACGTACCGTACTTGTCACGGGGGTAAGCCGCCGTCGCGGTATCGGGCACGCCATCGCCTGCCGCGCGGCCGCCTACGGGGCCAGCGTCGTGGCGCACCACTACGCGCCCCACGACGCGGCCCAGCCCTGGGGAGCCGACGACATCGGTGCCGTCATGGACTCTGTGCGCTCCCACCTGAGGCCAGGGGCGGTCCTGGTTGACGTGCCGGGTGACCTGGCAGTCCCCGGCGAGCCCCAGCGGGTCTTCGACACGGCGCTGCGGGCCCGGGGAAAGGTGGACGCCCTGGTGTGCAACCAGGCGATGAGCGGGCCGGACGGGGCGCTGGGGGCACTAACGGAGGAGGTCCTGGACGCCCACTGGGCGGTGGACGCCCGCGCCTCCCTCCTGCTGGCCCAGGCTTTTGCCACCCAGCCGGGCCTGGGGGCTGCGCCCCGTGCCCGGGCGCAGCCCGGCACTGGTGCGGGCACTGCCTGCGGACCTGCCGATCCGGCTGGGCCCGGAGGTGCTTCGGGTGGCAGCGGGAGCGCGACCTCAGCCGAGGGGAGCTCCTGGCGTGGTGGCGCCATCGTCTTCCTTACCTCCGGGCAGGGCCTGGGACCCATGCCTGGGGAGGTGGCTTACGCCGCGGCCAAGGCGGCCCTGGCCGGCGTCACCCTCACTGTTGCCGACCAGCTCGCCGACCAGCATATCCGGGTCAACACGGTCAACCCCGGTCCGGTAGACAGCGGCTACGCCACGCGGGAGGACATGGCGCAGACAGCACCGATGTTTCCCTTCGGCCGTTGGGGCGAGCCCGATGATGCTGCCCGGCTCATCACCTGGCTGCTGACTGACGAGGCACGGTGGGTGACAGGTCAGGTCATCAGCTCTGAGGGCGGGTTCGCACGCTGGCGGCACTGACACCGCAAGCCCGGCCTGCTGCGCCTGGGCACTTCCCGTCTGAGGAGCAGTGCCACCAGGAGCGGAGCCGCCTGGCCTAGGGCCCGGGATCTGCTGACTGGAGCGGGGCTGGGTCAGTCGGCTGGGCGTAGGGTCAGCAGCGTGGCCTGCGGCGGGCAGGCCAGGCGTACCGGCGTGTACGGGCTGGTTCCCAGGCCTGCGCAGACGTGCAGGTACATGCCTGACGGCCGTGGTGAGCCTGCCTGCCCCTGCGACGCTGCTGCGGTGACCCGGGGCGGCGAGGATGTCCGCCCCGCCTGCCCTGTCTGCCACCAGGACAGGCCGGAGGCACGGCTCCTGTCCAGGTCGCAGTTGGTGACCAGCGCCCCGTAGCCGGGTACGCACAGCTGGCCTCCGTGGGTGTGGCCTGCTAGGGCCAGGCTGACGCCGTCAGCCTCCATCGCCTCCAGCACCCTGCGGTAGGGGGCGTGGAGGAGGCCCAGGCGCAGCCTGCGTCCCCAGGTGTCGGTGAGGGGCACGGGCGGGTCCCCCGGGGAGCCCACCGGGTGCGCGGACGGTGCGGGTGCCGGGAAGACGTCGCGATCCACGTGGGGGTCGTCCACGCCCACGAGCTCGATGCCGTACCCGCCCACGTGCAGCAGGCCGCGCCGGTTTGTCAGGTCCACCCAGCCGCCACAGGACTGGAGGTCGCGGACCTTCTCCCACGGCAGCGCGTCCGGGTCGCTCCCGGGCCGGTCCGCGGTGCGCGGGTCGTGACGCAGGTAGCGGGTCGGGAGCTTGAAGACTGTGCTGCGGTAGTCGTGATCGCCCATGACAAAGGCTCCGGGCAGTCTCAGGAAGGGCTCCAGGGCACGTGAGAGCGGCTCCAGGCCGGAGGCCAGGGACAGGTTGTCACCTGTATTGACCACGACGTCAGGCGAGAGACGGGCCAGGCCTCGCACCCAGGACACCAGGGCCTCGGTATGGGCTGTCAGGTGCAGGTCAGACAGATGCAGGATCGTCACAGGCGGCTGCCCCGGTGCCAGGACCGGGACCTCCAGGCGGCGCAGGACAGGACGTCGCGCCTCCAGCAGGCTGTAGGCCAGGACCCCGCCGCCCAGGGCGAGAGTCCCGCCGATAGCGCGTACCGCCGTCCGCAGGGGAGAGCCGGGGGCCACGGATCAGCCGGCCAGGTTGACTGAGGGGAAGTCCTGCACCGGCTCGCCGTCCAGGGCGGCCTCCATGTAACCCTTCCAGATCGGGATGGCCAGCGTGGAGCCGTAGATCGTGCCGTAGAAGCGTCCGCCGATGTACTGGTTGTTCAGGGTCCGGTAGCCGTCAGAGTGGCCCACCCAGGTGGCGGTTGACAGCTGGGGCGTGAAGCCCACGAACCAGACGTTGTCGTTGTTGTCGGTGGTACCGGTCTTTCCGGCCGTAGGCCGCCCGGAGAGCTTGGCTGTCTGGGCGGTTCCCCCCGACTGAGAGGTGGCAGTCAGGGTCTGGGCGGTCTTGTCGGCGGCGGTGGCGTCCATGACCTGGTTGCAGTCGGCGCTGGGCACTGCCATCTCAGCCCCGTCAGTGTCCAGGATTGAGTCGATGGCGATCGGCTTGCAGTAGACGCCGTGCGCGGCGAAGGTTGCGAAGGCGTTGGCCATGGCCAGAGGAGGAGTCTCCTGGGACCCCAGCACGATGGAGGGTCGCGGCTCCATGGGGGACCCGTCAGTCTTGGTCACTCCCAGGGAGGCTGCCAGGTCCGTCACCGCGCAGACGTCCATCTGGTTGAGCATCTCCGCGTAACCGACGTTGATGGAGTGCTTGGTGGAGTCAATGACGTTGTGGGAGCCGTCCAGCCCGGAGTCCACGTTCTTGGGGGTCCAGCTGTCCGCCAGCTCGGGGGCGCAGGAGATGTTCCACGAGCTGGCGGAGAACATCCGCGGCTTGGTGTTGAGGGTCGTGTAGCCGGACCTGCCCTCCTGGTACCACTGGGCCAGGATGAAGGCCTTGAAGGAGGATCCTGGCTGGAACCCGGAGACTCCCCCCTCTGCCGACTGCACGCCTCCGTGCTGGGAGTCCGCCGCGAAGACCACCTGGGTCGCCTCCGTGTCGCTCTCACTAGGGTCACCGAAGTTCGTGTTCTGCGCCATGGACACGATCCGGCCGGTTCCCGGCTCGACGGAGACGACCGCCGTCTTGGCCTGGGAGGGGTCCCCGGTGGGGATGACGCCCTGGATGGAGTCGTAGGCGGCGTCCTGCTTGGCTCGGTCCAGCGTGGTGGTGATGGTCAGCCCACCGCGCAGCAGCAGCTGGCGGCGCGCGGCCTGGTCCTCGCCGTAGAGGTCCGAGCCGAGGATCTCGTTGACCACGTAGGTGCAGAAGTAGGCGGCGTTGCCCGCCGCCCCGCAGCCGGCGACGTCGTCGGTCACGTCAAGCATGTCCTCGACGCTGGTGGCGTTGGCCTCGTCGTACTCCTCCTGGGTGATGAACTCCTCCTCCAGCATCTTGTTGAGCACCCACTCCATACGGTTCTTGGCCACGTCCGGCTTGGTGACCGGGTCATAGACGCTGGGCGCGTTGGTCAGACCTGCCATGAGGGCGGCCTCGGCCAGGGTCATCTCCTTGGCCGAGTGGGAGAAGTAGTGCTGGGCCGAGGCCTCCACCCCGTAGGTGGAGGGACTGAACGCTGCAATGTTGAGGTAGCCCTCAAGGATCTGCTGCTTGGAGTACTTCTGCTCCAGGCTCAGGGCGTACTTGATCTCGCGCAGCTTGCGGGGGATGGTGCCCTCCGTCGCCTCCTGGATCAGCGCGGGGTCGTCCTCCTGGATGCCGGCCTCGACCAGGACGTTGCGCACATACTGCTGGGTGAGGGTGGAACCACCCTGGGTGGCGTCAGACTGGGCGTTGGACACCAGCGCGCGCACGATTCCGGTGGGGTCCACCCCCGTGTGCTGGTAGAAGCGCTGGTCCTCCACGGCCACGATCGCGTTCTGCAGGTTGACGGAGACGTCCTCCAGGGGGACCACGATACGGTTCTCCGCGTAGAACTGGGCGATATCGCTGCCGTCAGCAGCCTTGATGACGGAGACCTCGCTGGGCTCCTGGACGTTGAAGTCGCTGGGAAGCTCGTCGAACAGCTGGGCCGCGGCACTGGTCAGCGCCGAGGACGCCCCGACCAGGGGGGCCGCAAATCCCGCGGTGAGGATGCCGCCTGCGCTGGAGAAGAGCAGAAGCACCAGGAGCATCGACACGGCCTGGGCCGGGCTCAGTGATCGGCTGCGCACGGAGGACTTCGACATGCCTCCAGCCTACGTGGAAGAGCGCCGCTTGTGCGGGGCGGTCCAGGTGCTGTTCACCCAGAGGGGCAATGAGGGGCGATATCGCCGTGGTGAGCGGTGTCTCACCACGGCAAGTGGCGGCCACCCTGTCCTTGCTCCCTGCCCCGACGGGCGTCGGCACCCATCCTCCCCTGGCCGGCCGGGGGCCGCCTGCCCGTGCCCGCCAGGCGTCGGCGCCTATGGTGGTCTCGCTGTCAGAGGAATCGAGGGTGGGGACGCTGGTGTGCGGGTAGGGGGTGCTCCCGGTGCTGGGCGTTTGGTGCCCCGGAATGGCCTGGGTTGCGTCTGCCGGGGTGGCGTGGAGGGCGCGACGGCGGCCCGGGACGTGCGCGATCGGCGCAGCGGCGCCTGTATCCAGGTGTGGCGCCAAGGGCGAGCCGTCCCCGGCACGCACCTGGGTACAGGTGCAGTCGCGGTGTCGATGAAGAGGTCTCTGGGCGGAAGCCTTCCGCTGTCGGGTTCCTGTCGAAAAGAAGGCTGACAAGAGGCTGGGCGGGGCGGGGTGGGGTGCTCGGGGCGTCGAGCGAGGCAGGGGCGAGACGGTTTTGCGTGTGACGCTCGGTTGTCATACCGTAACAGTTGTGATGTGGTTGACACCGAGGTCAGTTGCAACTGATTGCACAGGTGACTGGGGGAGTTATGTCAGTAGATGACCAGACCTGGGCCACGCGGGCGGCGTGCACGGCGATCGACCCCGATCGCCTTTTTGGCAAGGGCGCGGAGCAGCGTGACATCAGGTCGGTGTGCTTCTCCTGCCCCGTGCGGATGGAGTGCCTGGCCGAGGCTCTGAACTCCGGGTCCAGCTTTGGTGTCTGGGGAGGGCTGACGGAGCGGGAGCGCCGGGCGCTCCTGCGTCGCTTCCCCGAGGTGGACGACTGGGGCCTGTGGCTGCAGCGTGAGGACGACGACCTTGTTGCCGAGATCCACGCCCGGCGTGCGCCGCGTATCCTGACGCGGGTGCGCTGTGCCTCCTAAGTCCCTGCCTCGCAGGTCTCCAGGGCTTGCGGCCGGTCTGACCCTGCCCTCCCTGCCATTGTTTCCGCCATTGTCTCCTCCCCGGGGTTCCGTCCGTGCCGTGCCTCCCTGGTTGTAGTGTTGTGGCGGGGGGCTGCTCGCGCCTAGGCTGGGAGCCATGACTGCCACGACCTGGGAATATGCCACAGTGCCGCTCATTACCCACGCGACCAAGCAGATCCTCGACCAATGGGGCGCTGACGGGTGGGAGCTCGTCCAGGTGGTTCCGGGGCCTGCGGGCTCGGACAACCTGGTTGCCTACCTCAAGCGCGCGACCTCCTGAGCGGCTTGTGCCGGGCGGACCCGGGCTGGTGCAGCCGGGACGCCGGAGCCAAGGCGCCCTCGGTTGCGCGGCGCCGAGGTGCGCCCTGGCTGCTCAGCGGGCGCGACGGCGCAGCCGGTCGATGTCAAGCAGGGTGACGGCGCGCCCCTCCAGGCGGATCCACCCGCGGGAGACGAACTCGGCCAGGGACTTGTTGACGGTTTCGCGCGAGGCACCCACGAGCTGGGCCAGCTCCTCCTGGGTGAGGTCGTGAGGCACGTGGATGCCGTCCTCCGTGTTGGAGCCGAACCGGTCGGCCAGGTCGAGCAGGGCCTTGGCGACGCGGCCGGGCACGTCGGAGAAGACGAGGTCTGCCAGGGCGGTGTTGGTGCGGCGCAGGCGCTGGGCGAGCGAGCGCAGCATGTCCTTGGCCAGCTGGGGGTGGGACTCCACGAAGTCCATGAGCTGGTTATGGTCCAGGGTGAGCAGCTCGGTGGGCGCTACGGCGCTGGCGGTGGTGGAGCGCGGTCCTGGGTCAAACAGGGTGAGCTCGCCGACGATCTCACCCGGGCCGAGCACGGCGAGAAGGTTCTCGCGCCCGTCCACGCTGGCGTGACCGAGCTTTACCTTGCCTGAGAGCAGGATGTAGAGGCGGTCGCCTGCGTCGCCCTCGTTGAACAGGGTCTCGCCACGGCGCAGGGTGGTCTGCGTCATCATGGCGCGCAGTTCCTCCTGCTCTTGCGGAGCCAGTCCCTCGAAGAGAGGGATCCTTGCGATGATGTTGTCTTCCACGGGGTCCTCCTGGTGGTGCTGGGGCTGGCCTCCCGTGAGACGGGAGCCCTCGGGTCTATCCTGCCACGGGCTTGTGACCTGAGGCACGCCGTCGAGCATTGTAGTCTGTGCGTGTCGCACGTCAAGCGGGATATCGTGTCTGCACCCACGATTGTGCCGGAGATTGTGACTGAGGGCGTAGGCTGCGTGTCGGCGCCACCAGGGTCCGGGGTCCTGGGGCAGGAGCCGGGAACGCTGTCAGGAACGAGGAGCAGGGAGGAGCCCGGGTGCTGACGGAGGCTGCGGTGTCGCGAACGACTTCACGGGACCGCGCGGCGGTGGTGGACGAGGAGCTGGGTCGTGTCTACCCGCAGGCGCGTTGCTCCCTGGACCACGACGGGCCCTTCCAGCTGCTGGTGGCCACGGTGCTGTCCGCCCAGACGACTGACGCCCGCGTCAACACGGTCACTCCGGCCCTGTTTCGGCGCTGTCCTGACGCGGCCGCCCTGGCCGGCTCCCGGCGTGAGGAGCTGGAGGACCTGCTGCGCCCCCTGGGGTTCCAGCGGGCCAAGGCGGGGCACCTGCTGGGGCTCGGGGCCGGCCTGTGCGAGCGGTTTGGGGGAGAGGTGCCTCGTGACCGTGAGGCCCTGATGTCCCTGCCCGGTGTCGGGCGCAAGACAGCCAACGTCGTCCTGGGCAACGCCTTCGGCGTCCCTGCGATTACGGTAGACACCCACGTCGGCCGCCTGTCGCGTCGGCTGGGGTGGACGACGTCGAAGAACCCGCTTCGGGTGGAGAAGGATATTGCTGACCTGTGGGAGCCGACGCGGTGGACCGACGGCTGCCATCGCCTCATCGCACACGGCCGGTCCGTGTGCGCCGCCCGCTTGCCGCGCTGCTCGGAGTGCGTGCTGCTGGAGGCGGGTCTGTGCCCGCAGGTGGGCGTGTGACTCGGCAGTGGGCAGCGGCCTGTCACCACCCTTGTGCCCGCAGCCACCCTCGCACCCGCAGCTCGGATATGCCCCTGGCTGCCTACCGGGTGCGCCTCAGGCGTGCTCGGACAAAAAGGGCAGCAGCACCCTGACCAGGTCCTCGGGGGCCTCCTCCTGGGGGAAGTGCCCCACGCCGCGGATCGTAACTTGCTGGAGGCGGCCGGCCACCCGGTGGGTGTCCCGGGCGTAGGCCTGGGCGGGCTGGACCGGGTCGAGCTCGCCCTGGACGGACAGGACCGGCACGTCTACCGGCTGTCCCAGGGTGGTGGCCTCGGCGCGTGAGACAAGGAGGCGGCGTGCGGGCTGCAGTGCGGTGTGCGCGGCGCCAGGGCGGGCCATGAGCTGGGCGTAGTAGTCGGCCGCCTGGCCCAGGGCGTCGCGGGTCGCGGGGGCGGCCCAGGAGCGCAGGAGCCGCTCCATCCTGGCTGGCGTGCTCAGGCGGCGCTCCGCCAGGCCACGGACCTGCAGCCCCAGGTACTGCAGCGAGCGGCCGGAGACGGCACGGCCGCGCAGGGAGCGTGTTGCCAGGGGGTGGGGGGCGCCCACCGGCACGATGGCTGCGGTCAGGTCCGGTGCCAGCCGGGGCAGCGTCCATGCGGCCTGGCCTCCTAGCCCCGAGCCGACGACGACGACCCGCTCGTGGCCCAGGCTGCGTACGACCCCCGCCAGGTCGGTGCCGAGGGTGGCCAGGTCGTAGTCCGAGGGCGGCCGGTCGGAGCCGCCGAAGCCGCGCAGGTCCACGGCGGCCACACGGTGCCCCTCCCGGGCCAGGGCGGGCAGGACGTGGCGCCAGGTCCACCAGCACTCGGGGAAGCCGTGGACCAGCAGGACCAGCGTCCCTGCTGCGCCGGTCGTGGTCTCCGGCCCGGCCAGGGCGGCGTGGAAGCGGGTGCCGCCTGCGGTGAGGTCGCGGTGGGTCCAGGGGCCGGGGCGGTTGACGATGACAGGCACTCCGGAAGCCTACTGGTACGGCGGGGCTCGCGGGAGCCGCCAGAGTCCCGTCCCTGCTTTCCGA
This sequence comes from Actinomyces sp. 2119, assembly GCF_003591215.1. NCBI lineage: Bacteria > Bacillati > Actinomycetota > Actinomycetes > Actinomycetales > Actinomycetaceae > Actinomyces > Actinomyces sp. 2119. Next base: position 25,834 of record NZ_QYRR01000007.1, on the reverse strand, counting down.
GGAGTGGTTCTGAGGTGGTAGTCACATGATCGTCATCGACGCTTGTGACCCGATTGTCTGATGATGCAGTCTCGTGACAACAGGCTGCCGACCTGGTGGCTGCAGGACTGGTTTGAGCGGCTGCTGGCTGGCCTGACCGGGCGCGTTGGCACCACGAGCGGAAGGGGCTCCGTGAGCACCTCCTGACGAGTCGGACCCCGGTGGAGGCGCCGGGGTCCAGGGGCGTAGCGGCTACGGGACAGTGCCGGGGCAGGGCGTTCCCGCAGGGGCGGAACCCTCCACGGGGGGTGCTTCTCCTGTGGGGACTGCTGGCCCGTCGGGCTACGGCATCATGCCGGGAACCCACCGCGCGGCGGTGCCGGAGGGTGTGGCGCAGAAGGAGCCCCCTGAGGTCTGGGAGCGGGCGGTGGCCGCCTTCCAGGCGTGGATGAGACGCCGTCCCGGGCTGGTGCGCGCGCTGGCGCGTCTGACCCGGGTGATCCAGGTGGTGACACTGGTGCTGCTGGTGGCGGCGCTGCTCCTGGTGCCGCGTCTGGCCGTCGCGATGGTGCCTGCGGTCTTCATGATGGGCTGCCTGCTGGTCATGGGGCTGCTGGCACGCACCCGGACGGTGGGCGTGCGCCTGCTGTCCCTGGTGCTGGGGCTGAGCACCGCCTGGGCGCTGGTGGTGGCGCTGGCCACCCGGGAGGTGGCGCAGGCCGTGGGCCTCACGGTCCAGGACGACGGGGCCAGGATCGCTCTGGCCGCCTTTGTGGAGGAGCCGGGCAAGCTGGTGCCCCTGCTCGTGGTCGCGCTCGTGGCGCCAGGGTGGGTGCGTCGCCTGGCGGCGGTGGACTGGGGCCTTCTGGGGTTCGCGGCCGGTGCGGGTTTCACGGCGGCTGAGGATGCGGTACGCCGCCTGGCGCCTCCGACCCTCCTGGAGCAGGTCGTCGGGGAGCAGCGGCTGGAGTACCCGCTCAACCCGTGGACGGCGGGCTCCTCACCGTCCCGGAGTCGGGGCTGCTCGGCTACGTGCTGGGCCCGGAGCTGGACCCGGGAACGGGACCGATGGCGGTGGGCCACCAGGTGTGGACAATGGGCGTGGCCATGGCTGTGGGCTTGGGGCTGGTGCTGTGGCGGACCCGAAGGCCGTGGTGGCGGGTCCTGGCGTGGGTGCTGCCTGCGGCGGTCCTGGCGCTGGCCATGGTGGACCACGCGGGCTACAACGCTGCGGTCCAGTGGCTGGATTGGGCTGAAGAGGGCTCCGGCATGCCAGGCTGGATCGGCTGGCTGTGGCTGAGGACCGGCCGGGGACATGCCCAGGTGACGCTCAGCGTGGTCCTGCTGGTGGTGTGCCTGCTGGTGGACGCCTAGCGCCGCCACCAGGCGGGTGCGGTGGGGACCACGGTGGCACGGGCGCCCCGGGTGGTGGTACCGCCCATGGGGGGGCGTGCCCGCCCTGGTGCGGCTTCCGGTCCAGTCGCTGGTCGCGCTGGCGGCCTTCTCCTGGAGCGACCTTGTGCTGGTGCGCTCCGCCTACGGGGCGGTGGGGCTCACGCGCAGGTAGCGCATGGCTGAGGGGCGGGCCACGGCCAACCAGGTGCGCGGGGTGCGCGGTGACGCCATGGCCGCCACGGTGCCCGGCCGCGAGCCGCTGGCCCGCAACGTCTTCCGCGTGGTGGCCCTGGTGGTGGGGGCCACCGTGGTGCTGGGGTGCCTGTGGTACGGCACTACGGTGGCCCGTGAGATCGGGGCCTCGCTGCGTAGTGCCGACGACTGGTTCTTCTTTGCCGGACTGCTGGAGGTCCTGGGGGACTTCTGGGACGGGCTGGGGCCGGGAGGGCAGATCCTGCTGACAGCCGTCGCGGTGGGTCTGCTGGGCATGGCGGGCATGTCGCTGGCCCTGGGGGTGACCGGCGTGGCCACGTGGGCGATGTCCCACGGCCGGGGCCTGTCCGCCTTTGTGCGCGACCCGATGGAGGCCACCCGCTCCTACGCGCGCGCCTTCACCCTGGAGCAGCTGGCTCTGGACGCCCTGGACTTTGGCCTGACCTTCATGCCGGGCTCGGCGCTGAGCGCGGGCACGCGCAGCGCGGCACGCAGCCTGGCCTCATCGCGCGCCGCAATGGCCAGGGCGGAGGACCTGGGGGAGATGTTCACCCACTTCCAGCGCCACGCCGAGCTGGACGCGACCCTGCGCGCCGCCCAGGCCAGGCTGGGCTCCATAATGCCGCCGGGGTACACCGCGAGGGACTTCGGGAAGAAGAATCTCAAGGACTCAGTTAAGCAGTTGAAGGACGCGGGCTACACCGATAAACAGATCACGGCTCTGAAAGACGCGGTGAGGGACGTACGGAATCTGCGTGGGGCGCGCAACCGGGCGGCGGAGTACGTGGGCGAGCGTGGTGGGGAGCAGGTCCTCACCCGTGAGGGCTACTACATCCCGCAGTCCTTCCGCTCCACCGGCCCCCACCAGGCAGGGCCTGGTAACTATGCCGTAGACAGCATGGCCGTCTCGCCCTCGGGTGACCATATCGTCATCCCTGAGATCAAGGGTGGTAGCGCCACCGTGAGCACCAAGCCGGTTCAGACTCTTCATGAGGGCTATGCCTCCCAGGCCACTCCGCCCTACGTGCGCGACCGCATGCTGCGCGACCAGCGGATGGTTCAGTTCTTCCGCGACAACCCTGCCCTGTGGGAGTCGGTCAAGATGCGGTGAGGCTGCCTGGCAGGTTGCGCAGTCCAGCCGCAAGAACAGTCAGGACAGAGTGAGACGGGCACAGGGCTGGTGGGCCAGAAGGGGAGTGTGGTTGTGGTGGAGATGAGGGTGCTGCCTGTGGTGTGGGTCCGGGCGTGGACCGAGCTGGAGTGGCCGGTGTCGTGGGAGACGGCGTTCGCGGTGCGTGACCGCCTGGGCTGGGAGCCCAAGCCTCACGATGGTGAGATGTTTTGGACTGAATTGTCGGTTGGTGACGAGGGTGGTGTGATCTCTAACTTCCACGGCCGGGTTGATGATGTGACTATCCCGTTGACGACGCGGGTGGTACGTGGGCAGGAGGACGAGCACACCGCCCCGAGGGCGTGGGCTGCCTACCGGGCCTACGTGGAGGCGCTGACGGGCTTGTACGGCCCGGGGAGGCAGACGGCTGACCGAGGGATTGCGAAGACGGAGTGGGTGCTGCCCAACCGGGTGACCTTGACCATCATCAGCTCGGACCTTGGGGGGGGGGGGGACGCTGTCGTGGAGTCGCCTGAGCTGACTGCGCTTGGTGAGTATGAGGAGTACTACATTGAGAAGTATGGGGAGGACGCCTGGTTCAACGGGTGAGCGCCTCTCAGCGCCCGGGAAGGATCTCCACGAACCGTGAGAAGCGGGCGTAGTAGTCGTCCTGCAGGGAGCGGAACGTGCCGTGCAGGAATCCTGGCTCCTCCTCGTAGCGGCTCAGGCCACGGTAGTAGAATGCTTTCTTCTCCTCCAGCACGATGAACGGCATGACTCCGTGGCGCAGGCACTGCTGGAACATCAGCACCCGCCCCACCCGGCCGTTGCCGTCCTGGAAGGGGTGGATCGACTCAAAGTGGTAGTGGAACGCAGCAATGTCCTCAAAGGACATCTGTGACGGCGTGCGGGCCAGCAGGTCCTGGACTGCGGTCTCCACCTGCTCTGGCGGCGTCGTGTCCTGCCCGCCGACCACGTTGGCCTGGCGCTTCCAGTCGCCCACAGCGAAGGACTGGCGACGGGCGTCCGCCGTGCCACGCTTGAGGATGCGGTGGTAGTCCTTCATCGTCTCGGCGGTGACTGGCTCGTCCACCCGGCCCAGCATCTCGTCAAACAGGTCGAAGCTGTTGACCGTCTCGACCACATCATCGACCGGAACGCCGTCTCCTGTGATCGTACGGGTCTCGTAGATGTAGCGGGTCTGCTCCTGGTCGAGTCGGCTACCCTCGATCCGGTTGGTGTTGTAGGCCATGAGCACCTGGGTCAGGTGGTACAGCCCGCCCTTCATCCGCGTGCGACACTGGTCCAGGAGCGTACGCCGGAACTGAGACGCGTCGATGGCGTACTCCTCCTCGCGCACGGTGGCTCCTTCCTCCGCAGCGGCCTGTGGCTGAGCCTCATCCTACGACCCACACGCCAGGGCAGGCTCCGCCAGGCCCTCTCAGGCCATGGCCAGGCTCAGGGCGACATAGGCCGCCGTGCCACCCACCAGGGACAGGGCGATCGACCTGCGCCACAGGTGCAGCACCGCGGTCCCAGCGATCCCCACGGCCGCAGGTACCCACGTGGCAGGCTCCAGGGTGACCCCCTCAAGGGTGTAGGCCACGAGCACCACCATGACGCCCAGGGGCATCGCCTGTGACAGGAAGTCCAGCAGGGCGCTGTTCCCCCGCCCGCGCAGCAGCACAAAAGGCAGGATCCGGCAGCCAAAGGTGATGACCGCGACCACGAGGACAGCCACGGCGACCTGCGTGGTGCTCAGCACTGCGCTCCCTCCTGCCGGGTGTCCCGCTGGCTGCGGGCCGGGTCGTCGCGGGAGTCGCCCTGGGAGTCGCCGCGGGAGTTACCGTGGGAGTCGCCGCAAGAGTCGGCGTGGCGGCCGCCCCTGGGGCCTGGCTGGCCGCGTCCGTTCTTTCGACCAGGCCGTGGGCCACGGCGCCGCCAGGCGAACAGGGCCACCAGGCCCGCCGCCAGCACCGTCAGGGCCACCAGCAGTGCTGCGGACCCGCCCACGAGCAGGCCCGTGCCGCCCGCCAGCATCCCCAGGCACAGGACAGCCACGTCCGGGTGCGTCCTCCAGTTCTCGATAGCCAGCACCACGAACAGCGCAGTCAGGACGAAGCCCAGCAGCCCAATGCGCTCCCCGACCACGGCGGCCAGCCCCGTTCCGGCCAGGGCGCCCGCTGTCGTACCGGCCGTCCAGGCGGCGTGACTGAGGGCCTGGACGGTCAGGACGTAGCGTCCGCTCATGAGGCGGTGGTCCTTGGAGGCCAGCAGCGCGTAGACCTCGTCGGTGATGGCGTGGACCGAGTACAGGCGGGCGGCCAGGCGGCCTCGGACCCGCTCTAGGGGGAAGCCCAGACCGTAGAAGACGTGCCTGCCGGAGACGAAGACGGTGGACACCGCGATAGTGGCTAGCGGCTCCCCCGCACCAGCCAGCGGCACCAGCAGCATCTGCATGGTCCCGGAGTAGATGAGGAGGCTCCACAGCGGCGCCCACCACCAGGACAGCCCCTGGGCGACGAGCAGCACGCCTGCTGCCAGCCCTAGCGTCACGTAGCCGACGACGACAGGCACTGCGTCACGGGCCGCAGCACGGGTGCTGGTGGGCGGCTGACCCGGTGTCTCGGGTCCCGGCGCTACCGAGGAGGCCGGGTCGTCACGTGCGGGCAGGTCGGTCACCGCTCAGAGGCCGGTCAGTCGTCAGTCGGTTGCCGGTCGGTCGTGGAGTCACGGTCGGGCTCGTGCGGCGCGGTGCGCTCGCGTCGCCCCGCGCGCCTGGCCGAGTCGGAAACGACCCCCACCATGACCATGAGCAGCCCCATGAGGACGAAGCGCCCGGTCAGCCCGTCGGCCATGACGTAGGAGGTCAGGGCCTCACCCAGCGAGGAGTGGGCCTGTAGCCGCTCGACGGTGGGGCCGACAAGTGAGGCCACCGCTGCGGGTGCCACAAGGAAGGGCAGGCCGAAGAAAAGGCCGAGGCCTCCGACCACGTAGGTTCCCAGTGAGGAGCGGTGCGCCATGAACAGGGCCACGACGAAGGCCGCCGCACCGCAGACCAGCTCGGTGGCACCCCTGACGCTGACCGAGTCGGGCCACACGGAGGCGTCCCCGCCGGTCATGAGGACGGCGCCGTCGTGCACCAGGAACCAGGCCAGTGGGAGCAGCGCCACGGCGACCAGCACCCCGGTCCAGTGGGAGGCGGTCCGGGAGCCCGGGCGCCGGGCGGCACGGCTCTCCTCCCGGGGCGTCTCCCTCCTGTGGGAGCCGCGGGAGCGTGACCGCCGGGAGGAGGCAGGGGGCGCAGAGGCTGCGGAGTCCGGCGTACCCGTGGACGTGGCGGCCGACAGGGGGCTGGGCGGCACGTCCGCAGCCGTGGTGTCTGGGGAGGCGGTGTCCGGCGCGGTCGTCGTGGACACTGCGGTCACCGAGCCGGACGGGACTGAGGCGGTGGCGGGTGGCTCAGCGGGTGAGGCCGTGGGGAGCCCTGCGGCCGAGGGCTCTGCCGCAGGGGGTTCTGCGGAGGAGCTCGTCAGGGAGGAGGCCTGACGGTCCGGCCCGCTCCGGGGGGCCTCCGGGGCCCCGGGAGCGGGAACCTGGTGCCCGGGGTGGTCGGCGGCCCCGTCCTGGCGGTCCGGGGACTTCAGGGACTCCGCGGGCTCCGCAGGCTCCGGGGACAAGGACGTCCCCGGCAGGTCGCGCAGAAGGCTCGCCGCAGCCGCAGACTCCTCCAGCCTGGCCGGGGCTGGGTCCGTGTCGGCTGACGGGGAAGGCGGCTGGGAGCCCCGGTCGATCGGCTGAGGGTCGGTCGTGTCCCTGCCGTCCTTGCTTGCTGGTAGGTGCTGGGCGACCGCGGGCGGTGCGCCCTCACCGGGCTGGGGGTCCAGCGACAGCAGGGCGCGTCGTCGAACCGCAGTGTCCTCAAGGGCGGCCTCACCCGTCGGGGGCTGGTAGCGCCGTAGGCGGGGTGCATTCGGTCTGGTTGCGGGTGGCGTGGCAGGGGACGGGGACTGCTCGGGGGTGCCAGCGGCACGCGGGGGCGGGCCGTCGGTACTGGTCGCCGATAGCCTCTCTGGCACCTCCTGGGCACCCGCCCGAGTCTCTGCGGCCTGTGCTGCTGGGGTGTCGGGCAGTGCGGCGGATGCCTGGGCTGGCGGGGCGGTATCAGACGCTGCGTCCGGAGTCGCAGGTGCATCCTCGGCAGAAGCGGCGGTGCCGGGCGTGCGGCTTTCTCCTGGGCTGCCGCTGGCGGTCGCAGTAGCGGTGGCAGCACCCGTGGAGGTGGTGGACAGGGTGGCGGTCGGCTGCGCCTCCTCGCGGTCCTGCTGGGAGCTCTCGCCGCCCTGCCGCTCACCGCTCTGCTGCTCCTTGACGCTCTCAGCGGGCGCGACGGCAGGACCGCTGGTGGCAGGGGCGGCACCGGGAGCGGCAGGGGTGTTACTGCCCGAGTCGTCACCGGTGCCGGGCGTGTCAGTGCCGGAGGCGGTGGCACTGTCTCGGCCGGACAGCTCCTCCAGGTGCCGACGCACCTCCGCCTCGGTGATCGGCTTGCCGATGTCGCTGGGCAGCTCTGTGATGGGCTCAAGCTCTGGTGGAGTAGCAGTGGAGGGCTTAGGCAAGGGCAGGAGAGGGGCGTCAAGCCCTGGTTGGTCATCCTTGGCAGCCTCAGGCGGGGTGGGGCTGCTCTGGGGCTGCGGCTGGGTCTGCGACGCGTCGCCAGCCTGGGGCACGTCGGCCTGCGCAGGTGCCTCAGCCCGGGCAGGAGCGGTGTCGGCTGACGGAGCGGACCCGGACGACGCAGGTGTCACGTCAGTGGCTGGGGAAGGCGTGGCTGGGGAAGGCTCGGAGGCGGCAAGGGTGTCGGAGGCTGCGGAAAGATCGGAGACCGGGGAAAAGGTGGGGGGTGCGGAGGAGTCGGGAGTCGCGGTGGAGGCAAGCATCGTGGAGGCGATGGCAACGTCCTGCGCCAGGTCGGGGGTGCTGGCAGTCAGGGAGGACTCCTCGGCCTGCTTCCTGGCCTGGTCCCCGGCCGACCGGGCCCGTGCCGGAGGCGCCAGGACGTCCTGGTGAGGTGGCACCTGGCCGTCGTCGTCCGGCTCGGGTGTGAGCCGGGGGTCTGCCGGGCTCGGGACGTCGTCGGGACGGCGGGAACTGTCGGTACTCACGAGGACCTCCTTGCTGCTGGCACACGGTAACGGTCCGGGGGCCTGCGGGGGAGCAGGCGTGCCGGTGCTGGGTGGGCCGTACTGTCTGGGGCATACCGTACTCGCGGGTGGCTCGCGGGTACTGTGCGCTGCCTGCCCGCGTAACTGCCCTGCTCCCGTGCGCCGCTGCGGCCTGGTTGCGCTGCGGTGTGGTGGCACCGCGCGTCGCCTGCCTGCCACAGCCTGACCCTTCCTGCTCGTCTGCCTGACCTGCCTGGTCACCCGCCCCGTTGCTCGCGCAGTCCCTGCCAGTAGTCCAGGCGCTGGCGGATGCTGCGCTCGTGCCCGTGGTCGGTGGGCTCGTAGAGCTGCTGACGCTGCTGGCGCGGCGGGAGGGCCTGGGGCATGTAGTCGGCTCCGGAGAAGCCGTCCTCGGCGTCAGGGTCGTACTGGTAGCCCTCGCCGTAGCCGAGCTCCTTCATGAGACGGGTGGGGGCGTTGAGGATGTGGGCGGGCGGGGCCAGCGAGCCGGTCTGGCGGGCCAGGGCCGTGGCCCGCCCCAGCCCCCGGTAGACCGCTACGGACTTCGGGGCGGTAGCCAGGTAGACCACGGCCTGGGCGACAGCCAGCTCACCCTCGGGGGACCCCAACCGCTCGTAGGCGTCCCAGGCGGCCAGGGCGGTCGTGAGGGCACCGGGGTCGGCCAGCCCGACGTCCTCGCTGGCGAAGCGCACCAGGCGCCGCGCCACGTACAGCGGGTCCTCCCCGCCCGCCAGCATGCGGGCCAGCCAGTACAGGGCGGCGTCGGGGTCGGAGCCGCGCATGGACTTGTGCAGGGCCGAGATAAGGTTGTAGTGCTCCTCGCTGGACTTGTCGTACAGGGGCGCCCTGGAGGCGACGACGGCGGTCAGCTCCTCGACGTCGAGGACACCCGTCCTGCCGGTTCCAGGCCCGTCGGCGTTCGTCCCGGGACTGCCGGGCTGGCCTGCGGGCTCGGGCTCACTGGTGCCGTCCACAGTGTCCGGGCTGGCGGCGGGTCCTGGTGGGGCGGTCGCGGCGAGCACCTGCTCCACCATGCCCAGCAGGTAGCGGCCGTCGCCATCGGCCATGGACAGCAATGCCGCCCGGGCTGCGGGAGTCAGCGGCAGCGGCCCTCCGGTCAGGGACTCGGCGCGCCCCAGCAGGAGCTCCAGCGCGGGCTCGTCCAGGCGCCGCAGGACCAGGACCTGGCAGCGTGACAGCAGCGCCCCGTTGAGCTCGAAGCTGGGATTCTCCGTGGTGGCCCCCACCAGCACCACGGTCCCGTCCTCCACGTAGGGGAGGAACGAGTCCTGCTGGGCGCGGTTGAACCGGTGGACCTCATCGACGAAGAGCAGAGTCCCCTGGCCGTGCTGGCGGCGGCGGGTGGCCGCCGTGAACACCTTGCGCAGGTCCGCGACCCCGCAGAACGTCGCTGACAGCGGCTCGAAGGCCAGGTCGGCGCGCTCGGCCAGAAGGCGGGCGACCGTGGTCTTGCCGCAGCCGGGAGGCCCCCACAGGATGGTTGAGGACAGGCTGCCCGCCTCCAGCATCCTGCCCAGGGGTGCGTCGGGGGCCAGGAGGTGGTCCTGTCCGACGACGTCCTCCAGGCACTGGGGGCGGAGCCGGTCCGCCAGTGGCTGGGGGGCGGTGCGAGGCGACTTGGCTGGGTGCCTGCTCGCACCTGGTTGCGGCCCGGCGGGGCGGCCGGAACCAACGTCGGACTTCTTCGCAGTGGTGGCGTCCGGCTCGGCGACGTGCGGCGCGGCGTCGAAGAGGGACGGAGGCTCCATAGCGGTCATACCACCAGCCTAGGTCGCAGGTGGGTGGTCCTGGCCGGGTGGTCGCTCGGGGTGGAGGGGCTTCCTTTCGGGTGCGCCTCGCCCCATCCTGGTGTGGTACCGGGAGACGGGAGTAGCCCGAGAGTTCGTCAGGGGCTGGACGCGCTGGCGTGTCGTCCGCGTGAGGGGGACACTACGAGTCCGGGGGGCAGCGGCTGGGGGACTGGAGGCTCAGGCTCCGTCCGTGTGTGCCCATGCCCTAGCCGTGCAGGAATGTCGTGCAGGAAGAGGGAAGACGGTGACCTTCACACCTACGGCCACGTCCACGGCGACGTCCACGGCGACGTCCACGGCGACACTGCCGACGCCGTCCCAGGTCTCTGTCACCGGTCCGTGCGACCCTCCTGTGGCAGGCTCTGCCGAGCTGCGTGCCTACTGGGTGGAGCCCGACACCCTGGCCTGGCCCGTGTCGCTGCTGCCACGGGGTACGGGGCGCGAGGACGTTGTGGACGACGACGGCAGTCCTAGTGCCGGGGCGGGACTGTCGCTGAGCCTCGTGGTGGCCTCCCGGGGCGGCGCGCGGGTGGTCAGTGGCGCGGTGCGCGGCACCGACGGCCTGCCTGACCCGGTGGTCCTGCCGCTGAGGGTCGCGGGGGACCTGCCCCGCAGGGTCCTGGAGAACCGTCCCAACCTGGAGGGCTACATCGCCCTGACCCTGGTGGACGACGAGGGCGCTTCCAGGCTTGAGGAGGCTGCTGTTCGGGAGGCCCTGACCGGGCAGCTCCTCGTGGTGCAGCGGGTGCAGGTCCCTGCCGGTAATGCCAGTACTAGCGCTAGCGGCTCCAGCGGCTCCAGCAGAACCGGAAGCGGCTCCAGCAGAACCGGAAGCAGCTCCGGCAGCGGCGGCTTCGACAGCGCCGAAGAGGTTTCTAGCCTCGGTGAGGAGGCCGCAGGCCCCCCAGGTCCTGGCGAGGGCGTCGTCGACGCAGTCACCGGTGTCCAGACAGCCATCGTCCTCGACCACCTCTACGCCGACGCCGCCCGGCGCGCCGAGCTGGGCGTCTCCTTCTCCCAGGGGCGCCCCTCCTTCTCCCTGTGGGCGCCCACCGCTAAGTCGGTGACCCTCCTCAGCTGGCCGACCGGCGACCCCACCGGCTCTGTGCCCCAGGTAGCCGGGCCAGCGGTGCGTACCCCCGCCGAGCGGAGTGAGGACGGGTGCTGGCGCGTGCCCAACCGCGACGCCGCGATCCCGGCTGGCAGCCAGTACCTGTGGGAGGTGGAGGTCTACGTCCCCGTGACCGGGCGGGTGGAGACCAACCTGGTGACCGACCCCTACTCCGTCGCCCTGACCGTGGACTCCGCCAGGTCTGTGGCCGCTGACCTGTCCGACCCCCGGCTGGCCCCCCGCCGGTGGACCGATGCCCCCGCGCCGGTGGTGCCCAATGACGCCTCCCGCAGCATCTACGAGCTGCACGTGCGCGACTTCTCCGCCGCAGACACCACTGTCCCGGCCAGCAGGCGCGGAACCTACAAGGCCTTCACCCTTCCCGACTCCGCTGGCATGAGGCACCTGAGCAGGCTGGCCCGCGCCGGGCTGAGCACCGTCCACCTCTTGCCCGTTTTTGACATCGCCACGATCCCGGAGCGGCGCACCGGGCAGGCAGTCCCCGACGTCCCCGTTCACGCCGGCCCCGCCTCCACCGACCAGCAGGCCGCGATCACCGCCGTCGCCGACACCGACGCCTACAACTGGGGCTACGACCCCTTCCACTGGATGGTCCCGGAGGGCTCCTACGCCACGGACGGGCACCAGGACGGGGGTGCGCGCACGGTCGAGTTCCGGGAGATGGTCGGCGCGCTGCACGCCGTGGGACTGCAGGTGGTGCTTGACCAGGTCTACAACCACACCTCGGCCTCGGGGCAGGCGCCCACCAGCGTCCTGGACAAGGTGGTGCCGGGGTACTACCACCGCCTGGATGCCGTCGGGAAGGTCACCACCTCCACCTGCTGCGCCAATACCGCCACCGAGAACGCCATGGCGGAGCGGCTCATGGTCGACTCCGTCCTGTGGTGGGCCAGGCACTACAGGGTGGACGGGTTCCGCTTCGACCTCATGGGCCACCACTCCCGCGACACCATGGTGCGGCTGCGTGAGGCGCTGGACCGCCTCACCCTGGCTGACGACGGCGTGGACGGGCGTGCCCTCTACCTCTACGGTGAGGGGTGGAGCTTCGGGGAGGTTGCCAGCAACGCCCTGTTCACCCAGGCCAGTCAGGGCCAGCTGGACGGCACCGGGATCGGCACCTTCAACGATCGCCTGCGCGACGCGGTCCACGGGGGCAGCCCCTTCGACGTCGACCACCGTGCCCGCCAGGGGTTCGGCAGCGGGCTTGTCACCGACCCCAACGGGCACGACCACCGCAGCCCGGCCGAGCAGGCAGCGGACCTCGCCTACCGCACCGACCTGGTCAGGCTGGGGCTGGCGGGCAACCTGAGGACCTACGGGCTGACCACCGCGGAGGGGGCGGTCAGGCGGGGCGAGGAGCTGGGGTTCAACGGGTCGGTAGCGGCCTACGCCAGCGCCCCGCAGGAGAGCGTCAGCTACGTGGAGGCCCATGACAACGAGACGCTCTACGACCTGCTGGCCTACAAGCTGCCGCGCAGGACGACCATGGCCGACCGGGTACGCATGCACATCCTCTGCCTGGCCACGGTGACCCTGGGGCAGTCGCCCGCCTTCTGGGCGGCCGGTACCGAGCTGCTGCGCTCGAAGTCCCTGGACCGGGACTCCTACAACTCCGGGGACTGGTTCAACGCGGTGGACTGGACCGGGCGGGACAACGGCTTTGGCCGGGGGCTGCCGCCTGGGGAGCGCAACCGTGAGCGCTGGGGGGTGCAGTCCGAGCTGCTGGGTGAGCCGTCCCTGGTCCCCTCACCTGCCTATATCGCCACGGCGCGCGACCAGGCCCTGGACCTGCTGCGCCTGCGCGCCTCCACCCCCCTGTTCTGGCTGGGGGACCCCGGCCTGGTCCGCGAGCGGGTCAGCTTCCCGGGGGCGGGGCCGGGGGCGCTTCCCGGCGTGGTTGCCATGCTTATTGACGATCTTATTGACGATACTGGCTCTCACGGCTCCAGCGGCTTCCAGGACATCGACCCTGCGCTGGACGGGGTCCTGGTGGTGTTCAACGCCTCGGCAGCCAGGGTCGCCCAGCCGCTGCCCGCCCTGGCGGGGCGTGACTTCCGGCTCTCCCGCATCCAGGAGGAGGGCGCGGACGGGGTGGTCCGCACGACTCGCTTCGACCCGGTCTCAGGCACGGTGAGCGTCCCGGCGCGCACGGTGGCGGTGCTGACCCAGGCTCAGGTGTGAGTGTGGGGTGGCAGTGCCCTGCGTGGCGTGAGCAGCCGCCTGAAACCCGCCTGTAGGAGGCTCGATGGCACAGACTCTGTTCCTTCCAGGAGCAGCGCCCGCAAGGCGGGCTCTGTCCTGCGCCGGTACCAGCGGGGCAAGGCCACGCAGGCAGAGGCGGAGCAGGCGCGGGAGGTGGTCCCGCGTACCGCGGCGGTCGTTCTCCGGTCCCCTGAAGGCCGTCTACAGCACCCTGGCAGCCAGGCTGAAGGAGTACGCCGTTGACGGTGAGGTCTCCCAGCGCCTCAAGCGCATGCAGACCATCGTGGACAAGATCACTGTGCGCGAGAGCGGGATCGACCTGTCGCGCCATGCAGGACATCGGCGGGTGCCGTGTCGTCCTGGGCTCGGACAGCCTTGAGGAGCTGCGCCGCCTGGAGAGCCTGGTCTGTGAGCGGTGGGAGGTGAAGGACCGCGACGACTACGTGTCCAGGCCGCGTGAGTCCGGCTACCGGGCCGTGCACGTCATCGCATCGTCATGCAGGACTACGCGCGCGTGCTCTCCAGGGTTGTACATTGCTCTTGAGCGCAACGAGCCCCCAGGCAGCGAGGACCAGCAGGCGCTGGATGACCTGAGCAGCCAGATAGCGGCTCTTGCGGAGAAGGAGGAGGGCCGTGGCATCCAGGACTGACCATATGAAGCAGTTCCTGCTCATCGATGACCGTGACCGTGACGAGCTCATCCACCAGGAGTTCGGCCAGGACGTCGATGCTGCGACCACCGCGTACCGGGCCGCCGAGATCGAGTACCACGACCAGCCGCAGATGAACATCGTGCTGGTGGGGGCTGACTCCCTGGAGACCGTCAAGGTCACCCACAGCACCTACTTCCCCGGAGCCAGGAAGAGGATGCTCGACCAGATCCGCCAGTTCAGCACCCTCTGACTGACACCTGATTCCTCTGATACCTGATTACTGAGCGGTCCTGTCACGTGGGGCGCCCTGCTGCCCGTCTGGGTGGTAGGAGCCTGCTTGCTTACGCAGTGGGCGGTACCACCCGGTACGGCTCAGGCGGTGCCGCGCCGCTTGCCGACGACGTCAACAGCCACGGCCACCAGCAGCACCAGGCCCTTGATCGCCTGCTGCCAGGCGGAGTCCACCGCCATGATGGACAGCCCCATGTTGAGCACCCCCATGATGAGGGCGCCGATGATTGCCCCCGAGACCCGGCCGACCCCTCCGCTGACGGCCGCCCCGCCGATGTAGGCCGCGGCGATGGCGTCCATCTCGTAGAGGTTGCCTGCCGTTGACACCGCCGCCCCGGCCCGTGAGGTGGTCACGACCGCTGCCAGCGCCGCCAGGAACCCCATGTTGACGAAGACCAGGAAGTCGACGCGCCGCGTGCTGATCCCGCTGAGCCGGGCGGCCTTGAGGTTGCCACCCACGGCGTAGACGTGGCGTCCCAGCACTGTGTGGTTCATGACGAAGGAGTAGACCAGCACCACGACCCCCACGATGACCAGGACGGTGGGCGTGCCCCCGGCTGAGTAGGCCAGCAGCGCGGTGAGGAGGCCGACCGCCACGGTGAGCACGGCCAGGCGCACAGCCAGTGTCCTGACCGGCTCGACATCGCGCCCCGCCTCCCGGCTGCGCCGTCGGGCGCGCAGCCGGGAGTAGATGAACCCAGCCACGGCCAGCACGCCGATGAGGATCGTTACCCCGTCAAAGTTCCTGAGGTAGCCCAGCCACGGCGGCAGGGAGCCGTTGGCGATCGCCACCAGGCCCGGCGGCAGGCCGGAGACGGTGCGCTGGACCAGGACCACGGTCAGGCCCCGGAAGATGAGCATCCCCGCCAGGGTCACGATAAAGGCCGGGACTCCTACGAAGGCAACCCAGAACCCCTGCCAGCACCCGATGAGCAGGCCCAGGGCGACGGCGGCCAGCACCGCCGCCGGCCACGGCACGCCCGCACTGACCACCAGTAGGCCGATGACGCCGCCGATGAACCCCACCTGGGAGCCCACGGACAGGTCGATGTGGCGGGCGATGATGACCATGACCATGCCCACGGCCAGGATCATGACGTAGGCGTTCTGCTGGATGAGGCTGGCCACGTTGTTGGGGGAGAGCAGCAGCCCGTCCGTCAGCACCTGGAAGAAGGCGATGATGGCGACCAGGGCGGCGAGGATCCCGTACTGGCGCAGGTTGTGTCCCAGGTATGCTCCCACGGTGCTCATCGCGTCTCCTTGCGCTGGGTGGTGGTCCCTGTGGGGGTGGTGGCTCCGGGGCTGGTGGTCTCGGCGGTCATGAGCCGCATGAGGCCCTCCTGGTCCGCCTGGGCCCGGGGCAGCTGCCCGGTGACACGGCCCTGGCTCATGGCGTAGATGCGGTCGCAGGTCCCCAGCAGCTCGGGCAGCTCGGAGGAGATGACCAGGACAGCCTTGCCCGCCTGCGCTAGCTCGTTGATGATCTGGTAGATCTCATACTTGGCGCCGACGTCGATGCCCCGGGTCGGCTCGTCGAGGATGAGGACGTCGGGGTCAGTGAGCATCCAGCGGGCCAGGACCACCTTCTGCTGGTTCCCGCCGGACAGGGAGCCCACCGGGTCCTCCAGGGAGCCCGTCTTGATCCGCAGGCTGGTGCGGTACTCCTCAGCCACCTTCCGCTCCCTGCCGGAGTCGACGACGCCGTGGCGCGACACCCGGCCCAGGGCCGCTGCCGTGGTGTTGGTCTTGACGTCCTGGATGAGGTTGAGACCCAGGTCCTTGCGGTCCTCAGGGACGTAGGCCAGCCCGTGGCGGATGGCAGCCGCCACGGTGGAGGTGGACACGGGCCTGCCCTCCTTGAGCACGGTCCCGGAGATCCTCGTCCCCCAGGAGCGGCCGAACAGGCTCATGGCCAGCTCGGTGCGTCCGGCCCCCATGAGCCCAGCCAGCCCGACGACCTCTCCCCGGGCCAGAGTCAGCGCGGCGCCGTTGACGACCGTGCGGGAGGGGTCGGCGGGGTGGTGGACGGTCCAGTCACGTACCTCCAGGAGGGGCGCGTCCGCGCGGGGGCGCGGCACAGCGCTCCCGCTGCCGTCCCCGCTGCCACCGGGGCCTGAGCCCTGAGCGGCGGGGTCGGCCTGGGCGGTGGTACCTGTCTGGGCGAGGCCGGTGCCGTCCCGGGGGCGGGTGCGCTCGGGGTAGCGGCTGGACAGAGGACGGCCCACCATGAGGCGGATGATCTCCTCCTCGTCGATGCCTCCTGGTCCCTCCAGGGGCGCGGTCCGCACAGTGCGCCCGTCGCGGATGACGGTGGCGCGCTGCGCGACCCGGCTCACCTCCCCGAGCTTGTGGGAGATCAGCACCATCGTCATCCCCTGGTCGCGCAGCCCTGTCATGAGCCCGAGCAGGTGGGCGGAGTCCTCGTCGTTGAGCGCCGCGGTGGGCTCGTCCAGGATGAGCAGGCGCACCTGCCTGGACAGGGCCTTGGCGATCTCGACAAGCTGCTGGCTACCCACGCCGAGGTCGCCGACCCGCGTGCGGGGCGGGACCGACAGCCCCACCTGCTCCAGCAGGGCTGCGGCGGCCTGGCTGGTGGCCTCCCAGTCGATGACGCCGTGGCGGGCGCGCTCATGACCCAGGAAGATGTTCTCTGCCACGGACAGGTGGGGGCTCAGGGCCAGCTCCTGGTGGATGATGACGATTCCGGCCGACTCGGAGTCGCGCACGGAACGGAACTGGCGCACCTGGCCGTCGTAGACGATGTCGCCGTCGTAGGTGCCTCGCGGCCACACCCCCGACAGGACGTTCATGAGCGTGGACTTTCCCGCCCCGTTCTCCCCGCACACGGCGTGGATCTCGGCGCGGCGCACCTCAAGGCTGACGTCGTCAAGCGCCTTGCGAGCGCCGAAGGACTTGGTGATATGGCGCATCTGGAGGATGGTCTCAGCAGTCATGACAGGCTCCTTCCTGGGTGCCTGCCCGGGCGGCCGCCGACCTGGCGGCGGCGTGGCGCCGGCGGTTCACAGCCCCACCTCCTCGGCGGTGTAGTAGCCGGAGTCGACGAGTACCTCGGTCACGTTGTCGGCGTCCACGGCCACCGGGTCCAGCAGGTAGGAGGGAACCACGGTGACGCCGTTGTCGTAGGAGCTGGTGTCGTTGACCTCTACCGTGGACCCGGTGGCGACCTGGTCCACCATGACAGCGCAGCGCTCGCCCAGCAGCCGGGTGTCCTTGAAGATGGTCATGGACTGGCGCCCGGAGACGATGCGGGCGACGTTGGCCTGGTCGGCGTCCTGGCCGGTCAGCACCGGCCAGTCAGCCTCCCCGTAGCCCGCCCCGCCCAGGGCCTGGCTCACTCCCAGGGCGATGGCGTCGTTGGGGCACAGGACCACCTCTACGCGGGTGGTGGTGCTGTAGAAGGAGTTGAGCCGGTTCTCCATCTCCGACTGGGCGGTGGTGTTGGACCAAGCCTGGATACCGATGGACTGCCAGGCCTCCACCGAGGAGGGCATCTTGCCCGAGGGGCAGACCAGCTGGCCGGAGCGGATGTAGGGGTCCAGCTCGTCCCAGGCGCCCTCGAAGAAGAACCGGGCGTTGTTGTCGTCCGGACTGCCGGCGAAGGGCTCGAAGTTGAAGGGGCCCTGGCCGTCGTCGAGCCCCAGGGCCTCGATGATGTAGCGGCCCTGCATGGCGCCGACGTTGTAGTTGTCGAAGGTGACGTAGTAGTCCACCGACTCGGTGTCACGGATGAGGCGGTCGTAGGCGATGACGGTCACGCCTAGGCTCGCTGCCGAGGTCAGGACCGGGCTCAGCGCGGAGCCGTCGATCGCCCCGACGACGACAGCGGCGGGGGCCTTGTTGACCATGGTCTGGATCTGGGAGCTCTGCTGCTCCACCTTGTTGTCGGCAAACTGCAGCTCGACGGTGTAGCCCTTCTCCTCCAGGAGCGTCTTGAGGTTGGCACCGTCGCGGCTCCACCGCTCCAGGTTCTTGGTCGGCATCGAGATGCCGATGAGGGCGCCCTGACCACCTGCTGCGTCGCCGCCGTAGCCTGCCGTGCGCTCGGCGGTGCAGGCAGCCAGCGTGGGCAGGCCGGGCAGCGCCAGCAGGCCCAGTGTCGTGGCGCAGGTCGCCAGGAGCGTCCTGCGGGTGGTGCCGGGTGAGGCCTGCCGGGCACGGTACGGCGGGCGGGATGTGGTGGTGGGGACTGTCGTCGTGCTGACAGGGGGTGGTCTGTGAGTGGTGGTGCGTGGCATCGAGGCCTCCTTGCCTTGAGTGCCTGAGGCAGCGTGACAGCGGTGTCGCTCAATATGTTTTATGATAAGTCTAATTGGGGCGTGGCGCAAGGGGAGCGTGGCGCAAGGGGAGTGCAGGGTGGGGTGCGGGGAGGCCGCCGCGTGCTTGGCCTACGCCCTGGAGGCCTGGCCGCGTCGCACGGCCTCCAGCGTCAGGGTGGCCACGTCGGTCACCCTGACGTCAGCGCCCTCGCTGGCCACGCCGTCAGACAGCATCGTGGTGCAGAAGGGGCAGGCGGTAGCGACCACCTGAGCCCCGGTGGCAACAGCCTCCCGGGAACGTTCCACGGCGACGCGTGTCCCGATGGTCTCCTCCATGAAGGCGCGCGCCCCGCCACCCCCGCAGCACAAGCCCCGCTCCTGGCTGCGGGGCATCTCCACGGTGGTCGCTCCGGTGGCCTGGAGGAGCTCGCGGGGAGGCGAGTAGACCTGGTTGTGCCGCCCCAGGTAGCAGGCGTCGTGGTAGGTGACCAGGGGCGTGGCCGCCCCGGTGCTCGCGGCCGCAGTGGTGACCTGTTCAGTGTCCTGCCCGGTGGCCCCCCCGGTTCCGGCGGCGCCTGCCGCCGCACCAGTCTGGGGTGGTGCCGGACGCAGCCGCCCCTCGCGGACCAGGCGGCTCAGCAGCTGGGTGTAGTGCAGGACCTCGTAGCGGCCCCCGACCTGCGGGTACTCCCGGGCGATCGTGTTGAAGCAGTGAGCACAGCTGACCACGATCCGCTGGGCCCCCGCCTCCCGCAGGGTCTCCACGTTCTGGGCGGCCAGCACCTGGTAGAGGATCTCGTTGCCTGCGCGACGGGCCGGGTCGCCGGTGCAGGTCTCCCCCTCACCCAGGACCGCGAAGCTGACCCCGGCGGTGTGGAGCAGCTCGGCCACGGCCCGGGTGGTCCGCCTGGCCCGGTCCTCGTAGGCGCCCGCGCAGCCCACCCAGAACAGGTAGTCCACCTCGGAGGCGTCCTCCACGTCCACACCCACCACCGGCACCTCGAAGTCCAGGCCCTTGGCCCAATCCATCCGCTTGCGCGCAGGCAGTCCCCAGGGGTTGCCCCGCGACTCCAGCCTGCGGAACATCTGGCCCAGCTCCTTGGGGAAGGCCGACTCCATGAGGACCTGCTGGCGACGCACGTCAACGACGTGGTCCACGTGCTCAATGTCCACCGGGCACTGGTCCACACAGGCCCCGCACATGGTGCACGACCACAGCACGTCCCCAGGGATGACTGCACCTGCCAGCGGGGCGGGCCGGGTCGCCACCCCTGTCTCGCTGGGTGCGGCCCTGGCCGCCAGCAGGGCGCCCAGGACGTCGCCGGTGTGGGCGGTCCCGGGCTCCAGGCCCAGACTGGTCTGGCGGGCCAGGCCGTCGCGCATCCCCGCCACGCGACCCACCAGACCGCCGGAGACCGGGCGCGAGGCCAGCGCCTCCTCGGTGACCTCGTCGGGGGCTACCCCCAGGGAGGCGGCCGCACGCAGGTAGGGGGCCGCCGCTGCGTGGTGGTCGCGCAGCGCCATGACGAACAGCTTGGGGCTCAGCGGCTTGCCGGTGTTCCAGGCCGGGCACAGGTCCTGGCAGCGTCCGCACTCGGTACAGGTGGAGAAGTCCAGCAGCCCCTTCCACGTGAAGTCCTCGATCCGCCCCACGCCCAGGCGCAGCTCCTGGCCGGAGTCCTCGGCCGCCTCCATCGCCTCCTCAAGCTGGTCCAGCGTGTCCGCGCTCAGGGGCTGGCCGTCGACCTCTATGGGCTGGAGGGGGCCCAGGGCCTTGGAGCCGTCCGTCTCACGCCGGGCGTAGATGTTGACAAAGGCCAGGAAGCGGTGCCAGGCCACGCCCATGGAGGGCTGCAGGCCGACCACCACGAACCAGCTCATGGACAGCACCACCTTGACGGTGGCCACCACCATGACCGACGTCTCCAGCGCCGAGGTCCCCAGGGGTGTCAGGAGCGGTCCGCTCCAGGCGGTCAGGGGGAAGTGCGTCCAGGTGGCCAGGGCGCGCTGGGAGGCCTCGGGGGACAGGGCCAGCAGGGCGTGCTCCAGCATGCGCAGCACGATGACGCAGGCCACCACACCGATGATCGTGGCCTCCACGAACCGTGCCTGGGAGGATGTCGAGCCGGAGAAGCGGGGGGTGCGGGGGCGTCGGCCGCCCTGGGAGTCGGCCGCGTAGGGAGGGGCGGCACGACCGGCGCGCGTCAGGCGCCAGCGCAAGACGCTCAGGCCCGTGATGCCCGCCAGGGACAGCCAGCCGATGCCCTCCGTCACCCACCCCCACCAGGCGGTGTGGCCGATCAGCGGCAGGGCGAAGGACGCCCCGCCCAGCACCTGTCCGTAGCCGCTGACCAGGGTGAGGAAGAGCAGGGGGAAAGAGACCATGACCAGCCAGTGGGCCGCCCTGATGAGGGGGCGTCCTCGGAAGGCACGGTGGTTGAGGGCAGCCGACAGCGACAGCCACATCCGTCGTCGTAGCGGTCGCAGGCGCTGGGACCCGACCGGGCGGCCCACTGCCATCCGGGCCGCAATAGTGAAGCAGGCGCGCGCGAAAACCGTGGTACCGACTACCGTGGCGAGGACGACGATGACGGCACACACGACCTGGACGGTGCTCATGCGTGGTGTCCTCCTCGGGTGGGCGGGTGCTGACGGCAGCGGGAGGCCGCGCGGTAGGGGTTCCTGCCCCTGCTGGGGTGGTTGCCGGGGCTGGTGCCGCGTCAGGCCGACGACGCTGGTGACAGCCTACTCGGCGGGCGGGGAGCGCCTCGCGTGGGGCGAGTGCTCGCGTGAGGAGCACCACTGGTGGGCGGGGCGGTCATGGTCGGCGACAGCGGCGTCGGCTCCCGATGACGGCCCGCCCCCTGGGAGTGCTGGGCACCCCTGTAACGGCCAGGCCCCTTGACCTGGAGGGCTTCTCCCTGTTGCCTGTGCCTGGAGAGCCGGTGAAGGCCTGCCTGCCCGGCTCTTGGACCTCAGCCAGCACTGCCACCGTGCCCGGCCACCGACCCAGAGACCAGAACCAGCGACCCACGACCCCAGGAGCAGCCGATGGCATCACGATCAGCACGCCGCAAGTCCACGCCCAGGGGCGGCGTGCGCCGCAGGCCCTCCTCCCGGGGCGCCGCGCCTACCGCGCAGTTGACGCGTGTCACCCCCAGGCGTCTGGAGCGCGCTGTGGCCTCCCTCCACCTCCCCTACTCCCTGACCCCCGACAAGGAGGTCCGGGTCATGGCGGACTCCGGGGTCGTCAGCCTGGTGGCAGAGGCGAGCATGCTGAAGGTGGGGGCGTGGTGGCTCCCGCAGGCCCCGCTGAGCCTGGAGGTGCCGCTGGTGGTCGTTGCCAACGGCTGGAATCTCCGCCGGGGTGTGCCGGTGGCGGGTGTGACCGAGGTGGGTACCGGCGGGGCGCTGCTCATGACCGCCAGCGCGGTGGTTCCCGTGGGTGCGGGTCTGAGCGACGCCCAGCTCCTCCACGTGGTGGAGGACGCCACCGAGGACTGTGTGGGCTTTCTCAGCCACCTGGAGGAGGTGTTTCCGCAGACGCGCTTCAACGCGATGGCTGCCTCCGTGGGCCTTCTTGACCAGGAGCGCGACGCCGTCAGGCTCTCCCCGGAGGAGTCTGCCCACCAGGCCCGCGAGCTGGTGGAGCGGGCCAGGGCGGCGGCCGACTCTGACCTGGACCGCGCGGGCACCCTGCTGGTCGGAGCCATGGAGCACGCCGGCCGTGCTGGCCTGACCGCCCGGGACATAGGGGCCGACGAGCTCCTCGTCCAGCTGCTGGAGCGCTCGGTGAGAGGCCGCAAGCCGGAGGAGGGGCGGCAGGCCGCCGTCGGCCGGAGGCTGCTGGAGGGGCTGCGTTCCGGTGGTGCGTCCCACGGTGCGTCATCTGGCGGCGCGTCGCCTGACGGCGCCGAGGCAGACGGCGCCGAGGCAGACGGTGCCGCCCCTGGCCACGGACCAGGTGGGGGCGCCCACAGCGGTGCTGACGGTGCGCGCCCGGAGGACGACGACCAGGGTGCGGGGCCGCACTGGGCTGTGACCATCGCCCGTGTCAGCGCCGTCTTGTCCGCAGCGGGCCGCAAGGTCGCTCACGACGACGCCGGAGTCCGGGAGCCCGGTCCGCAGGGCGGCCAGGTCCAGGAGGCCCAGGAGCAGGGTTCCCAGGCTGACTCGGGGAGCAGCCTGGTGGTCGAGGTCGGCGAGCACCAGGTCCAGGTCAGCCTGGAGGGAGACGACCTGGTGGTGCGCAGCCGCTGGGACGCCTCCGTGACAGGGCCGGTGGGTGAGGCTCTCCTGGAGCGCGCGCTCATGGTTGCTGCCGGGTGGAACGGGGCTGGGCAGGTCCTGGGGGCTCGCGTCGTCGCACCACAGGACGGCGCCGCGCTGGCGGACGACACTGCTGGAGGCGGGCTGGTCGTGGAGGGCTACGTGCGCTGGTGCGTTGCCTCCGGGGCCAGCGACAGCCAGCTGTCCCACATGCTGGAGGCGGCCCTGGTCGAGGTGGACTACCTGGCCCGATTCTGCGACCAGCACGTCACGACCCCGGAGACGGAGCACGAGGCAGACAGGCAGGCGGCGGGGCAGGACTGAGAGCCGGGCTGAGGCAGCGGGCGGGCTCGCCCGCCCGGTCGTTGGGAGGTCGTTGATGGGCCGGTCGTTGGGAGGGACTGGTGTGGCAGGGATAGCCGCTGGTTCAGGCCATGAGGTCTCAGGCCGTGGATGTCCTAGGCCTCGAGCGCCCGCTGCCCCTTGAGCGGGTCAACTGTCTTGCCGCCGTACCACTTGGCTGCCTGGCGCAGGCTCAGCTCGCGCACCAGGGTGGCGGCTGCACCGGAGATGACGGCGAAGGCGACGACCTCCGCCAGCCGGTAGTCCAGCAGCCGGTCGTCCTCCTGCGGGGCGGGCTTGCCGGTGGCTGCCCGCCAGCCGACGGAGATCAGCCTGTCCACGACAAAGCCTGAGGCGAGGGTGGCGACCGCGGCGGTCGCCCGCCACGCGATGTCGGTGGAGCGGGTCGTCGTGCTCTTCCTGGCCATGGGGTCCTCCTTAGGCGGCTGGCGGTGGGTCGGCAGCGGGCCGGTCTTGTCGTGTCCGATCATGCCCCAACGCGGGCCGACCGCGCACCGTCACGCACCGACAGCCGGACCGTCCCGCGACACATGCTCGCCAAGCCGTACCCGCCGGTCCTACCGGGAGGCGGTCCCCGGACCGGGGGTGGGCAGCGGCGGCATCGGTACCCAGCGTCCGTCTGTCCCGAGGCGCCACGGCCACTGCCGTGGCGTGGGCACCACCCGGCCCTGACGCACCAGGAGGCCGCCGGTCATAATCGAGACGTCCTGGACGACGTCGAGCATCGGGTCGCACTCCTTCTCGAAGGGGACGAGGCACTGGGTGAGGACCGCAAGGTCCCAGGAGGCAGGCGGCTCCACCTGGAGCACCCGGGCCACCTCGCGCCGGTCCATGACCATGGTGGGGCGCGCCAGGCTGAGGGCGGGACGAGTGGGCAGGGCGTCGATGAAGAAGGCGAGGGTGGAGACGGTGGGGTGGGTGCGGCGGCCGTGGTGGCCGTGACTGCCCTAGGGGCCGCCGCCCGGGGTCCCTGTCTCTGAGCAGATGCTGGGTGACGTACCCAGGGCTGTGCCTGGTCTGCTGGGAGCACGGGGCCTCCTCTCGCGGCTAGCTCACGGTGGGCTTGGGTGACGGGTCTGGGTCAGGGCAGGCGGGCTCGCTGGGCGGGTCCAGGTGGTGCGCCCGCTCTGCTACCTGCGCTCTGCTACCTGGCGGCGGCCCGGCCGCCTGGCTCAGGTCGGGCCGCCGGACGGGGCCACTGTAACCACAGCGTGACAGCCCGCAAGCACGGGAGGGTGGAAAGTGACCTGTCTCGCTGCTTGCAGCCGTCTTCTGACCGAGTTTGACACGGTTTCTACAACTGAACTGAGCAGGGGAGATGCTGGAGGGGTGGGGAGAAGCCACGGCATTCTGCCGCCAGGGTGACCTGCGGTGCCCTCCCGGTGTGGAGAGTGGAGTAACTGGAGGCGACCGGAGTTGTGGGAATCCTCAGATTTCATTTTAGTCTCCCAGGTTCCCTTCCCTGGTGCCAGGTGGGTCGGTAGCGTGCGCCGGGCACAGGTTCCGTGAGCCGACTTGAGGAGACATCGTGAAGTTCGGCATGGGCGTGTCCACCCTGGGGACGCTGACGAGGCAGACCTCGACCTCCAACGAGGACCTTGGCGGCCTGGTCAAGGAGCTGGTCGCCTCCGCCGAGCCCCTGGAGGGGCGGTTCAACGGGGTGGCTCGGGCCTCCTTCGACCAGTTCAAGAGCCGTACCGACGAGGTGGCCGCCGAGCTCAACAGCGCCCTGAGCGGCATCCTGGAGGGTATCGCGGGGATGGACACGGCCTTTGTCCAGGGGGAGCAGGACATGGCGGAGTCCACCCGTGCGGCGGAGTCCTCCGTCAGCTTTGACGCAGCACGGTTCGGCGGCCGCTAGCCGCAGGAGGGCGCGTGCGGTGCGGACCTGTGGCGGTCCACCACCAGCGGGGCCCAGACTGGGAGCCACTGGAAGCGATCAGGGACTGACGGACAACCAGAAAGGGATATGTCATGGCAAACAACACGGAGCAGCGCTCCTACGACACCGGGGCCTCCCAGGAGGCGCAGTCCAACTTTGAGCGAGTGGCCTCCCGTCTGGAGGCTCTCATCGGGCAGCGCGACGCCGACGTCAAGGCCGCGATGGCCCAGTACCAGGCCGACGGGGTGTCGGAGGAGTACCGGGGCAAGGAGCAGCGGTGGAGCTCGGCGGCCGGTGAGGTGCGCGGGATCATCACCACGATCCGCACCTCCCTCCAGACCACGGACGACGGGGCGCAGGCTGCGATCCAGCGCGCCAAGCAGTCCGTGGACAACATGGGCTGAGGGTGCTGGGCCGTGAGCTCCTGGGACATCGACCCCACCACGGTCTCCTCCATCCTGAACTCGGAGAAGGACCTGGCGGAGAACGACCTCACCGACGCGCTCAACGACGTCTCCACCGAGGCGGACAGTGCGATGGACACCTGCCTGGCGGCGACCACCCTCAACCCCGGGGGTGAGGCGCAGCTGGTGGCCTCCGCGATTTACGACTGGTTCTCCATGCACCAGGAGGAGCTGACGGGACTGGGAACCACCGTCGTGAACGTGACAACCAACACGGCTGACGCGGTGCAGTCCTACCTGGACCACGATGAGGACTCCGCGCTGGAGTTCCAGCGCGCCGCCACGTAGCGAGGGCGGAAGGCGGCGCGCGTAGCCGCAGCAGTGCCTGCTGACCAGGCGCCTGACCATGGGATGGCTGACAGAGGAGACGGAGGGGCGTCGTGGCTGGGGCACCGTTTGACGAGACGAGGATCCCGTGTCTGGAGTTTGACGTGGAGTCGCTGGACACGGCTGCGAGCAACCTTGAGACGAGGGCGGGGGACCTGCGGGCGGCGGGGGAGTCGGTCAAGTCGACGTGGGCGGGGATGCAGGTGTGCTACAGGGCTCCTGAGCAGGAGGTCTTGTACGCGGCGATGGACCCGGTGGCTGAGGACTCCGACACCCTGG